>CAZWKH010000115.1:0-7959 GCA_964633885.1 uncultured bacterium
CGAAACCACGGCCGGCAGGGCGGTCGCCGCCATGACGGGTCTCCCTTTCGCCGCGGCGAGCTTCGACGCCGTGGTGGCGGCCGAGGTGATCGAGCATGTCCCGGACATGGCGCGGGCGCTGGCCGAGACGGCCCGCGTGCTGGCTCCGGGCGGGCGGCTCGTGGTGACCGTGCCCTACCGCGAGACCCTCAAGTTCGCCCTCTGTCCGGACTGCGGGGTCCGCTACGAAGTCAACGGACATGTCCGCTCCTTCGATGAGACGGCGTTGGATGCGGCCCTGCGCGGGGCCGGGTTCCTGCCGGAACGGCGGTTCATCGGGCCCACCCGCTTCTCCCGCGAGATCCTGCGCCGCGCGCCGATCGCGCCGCTGCTCACGCTCCTCAACGCCCTCGACCGGGCGAGCTATCGGGTCCAGCGGGTGAGCGACACCTGGATGCTGGTCGCCGCGCGGCGCCCATGAGCCGCGGCCTCACCGGTCCGCTGCGCACCATGGGGGCAGTGACCGCCGTCACCCTCGTCACCCTCGCCGCCTACCTCGCGGCCATGCTTCTCCTCGGCCGCAACCTGCCCCGCGAGCGCTTCGGCTACCTCACCCTCTGGGTCTACGCGCTGAACCTGCTCGGCGCGGCCTCGCTCCTGGGCTTTCCCAACGCGCTGCTGCGCCACTTCCCGCGCGAGCGCCTGCGCGCCGCCCGCTGGCCCTCGCTCTACCCGCCCATGGCCCTGCTCAATGTTACGGTCTGCGCGGCGGGGGCCCTGGCCTTCCGCGGCATCTACGGCGCGCCCTGGGGGGACACCCTTGCGCTGTTCGTCGCCAGCGCCTCGGTGGGGCTCTCGCTCCTGCCGGTCACGATGCTCCAGATCTTCCGCCGCTTCGCCCTGGCCCAGGGGATCTACACGCTTTGGCGGCCGGCGCTCCTGGCGACGGTGCTCTGGATGCTCGCGCGGGGGCGTCTCGACGAGCTTCCGCTCCTCGTTGCCGTGGCCGGAGCGGGGATCCTGCAGCTGGGCATCGCCCTGTTCGCGCTGCGGCGCGAGCCGAGAGGCGAGGCGCCGATGGGTTTGCGCGGCATGGCGCCCGACGCCGCCGTCTTCACCGGACTCTTCTTGAGCGCGATGCTCATTCTTCGCCTGGACAGCTTCTTCCTGCCCAAGCTCATGGACCTGGACGCGCTGGGGCTCTACTCCGCGCTGAGCTTTCTCATGCTCACCGGATACGGCGTGGTCTCCCTCGCGCTGGGGCAGGTGCTGGCGCCCAAGCTCGCCAGCCGGGAGCGGGTGCCGCTGCGCATGCTGACGCTCCTTCTCGTCGCCGGGGGGCTCGCCGCGGGGTTCTTGCTGGCCGCGTTCTCCGACAAACTTCTGCCCTTCGTCTTCGGTGACCGCTACGCGGGGGATCATCGGGCCACCGCCGCCGTGCTCGCGCTGGCCGGCCTCCTGCAGGTGCTCTATGCGATCCCGTCCAGCCGCATCGGGGTCCTGGCATCCAGGCGCGCGCTGCGCATCTACCTGCCGCTCAGCCTGACATCGCTCGCGGTGGACGCGGCTCTTCTCTGGACGCTGGTGCCGCGCTGGGGGATCGCCGGCGCGGCGGCCGCCTCCGCCTGCACCTGGCTCTGGCGGGTCGCCGCCGCCTCGATCGTCGCGCGGATCTCGGTGCCCGCGGAGCCGATCCGGGTGCCCCAGAAATCGGGTTAGCGCGAACCCCGGTCCGGGTCGATCTCGGGGCCGAGGTCTCGTGGCGGCGCGCTCCCGTCGATGACCTCCATCCCGGGCGGGATGCGCAGGGCGGTGAGCGCCTCTGCGTTGCGAGGGTTGCGCTCGACTTTGGTGAAGGTGAAGGCCACGGTGTCCCCGGTCACCTCGCGGAAGAAGAGCTTCTCGGGAAGGCCGTTCCCGCCCACGACCACCCGCACCTCCTCGAGCGCGTAGCCGGGATCCTCACTGCGGGGCAGGAGGCGGAGCGTGGCGCGATGGCCCCCCCAGGGCTCCTGGGTGATGCGGAAGGCCTCGGCGAGGGTGCGGTTGCGCCCGCCGAAGAGCAGGAAGATCTCGCTCCCCGGCGCGTCCTCGCTGAAGGGATAGCGCTGCGCCTGGTTCTCGGCGGGCATCACCACCCAGAGCGAGTCCCCGCGGATCACCAGCTCCTGCGGCTGGGGCGCGGAGTAGGCGAGGCGGAAGCGGTGCGGCGGAACGAAGGCCAGCACGCCCCGCGCCTCGATCTCCTCTCCGGTGAGGGAGACGCTGCGAACCTGGGTGAACTCCGCCCGCACCCCGCGCAACTCGCGCAGAGCGGCCTCCATGCGCGCGGCCTCGGGCGGGAGGGTGGTCTGCGGCGGCGCGCTCTGCGGACGCGCCTGGGCGAGGGCCGGGGGCGCCGCGGCCGGGAAACAGGAGAGCCCAAGGATCACCAGAGCCGGCGCCGCCATGCGTCGCGCCGCGCGCGTGATCCATCCCATCGCAATCCCCTGCATCGTTCAGCCCTCCGCTTCGGGCAGGAAGTCGGGCGAGAGGTCCTCCGGGGCGACCTCGCGGGTCCCCGCCGGCACCTTGAGCTCGAAGGTCGCGGGCGCCACATCCTGGTTGATGCGCACCGTCTCGAAGACGAAGCGCGTCCATTGCCCACCCTGCGGGAGGCGCACCGTCACATGCACGGGAAAGGCCTCGGCGCCCTTCCCCTCGTAACGCTCGTACTCCGCGACCAGAAGCGGCGCTTCGAGCTGGCTGGCGCGGCGCACCTCCAGGCGGAAGGGCTTGCCGTCGCGGCGGTCCATCCAGATCACCCGGTGGAAGGGGCTTCCCGCGCCTCCGCGTCCGGGAGGCACCACCACCCGCAGCGAGTCCCCCTCCAGCGAGACGGCCCCCCGCTCCTCGAGATCCCGCGGCGGAATGCCGGAGGGAAGGAGGATCGTGTAGATCTCCGTGGGGGGAAGGAGGAGCCCCGCCGAGGCCTCGGGGTCGGGCGCCCGCACCACCGCGCGGTCGCGGGGCAGGTACAGGGTCCAGCCCTCACCGCCGCCGCTCAGGTCGAAGAGCGTGGCCAGGCTTCCCCATCGCCCCTGGATGCGCGCGTGAGCGGGCCGGGCGAGCACCATGGAGAAGTCGAAGGCCCGGGTGGGCTCCCCCTCGGCGCCTACCCGCGCGCGCCCGCCGGCGCGCAGGGTGCGCAGGGCGGCGGCCCAGCGGTTGTAGCTCTCGACGAGCCGGGCGGTCTCGGCGCGATCCGGAACGGTCTGCGCGGCCGCGCCCGTGGGAAGGCTCGTGAGAAGAAGAAGCGCGGCCGGAAGCAGGGCGGCGCGCAGGGTTTCGGGTCGCATGATCGCCGGGGTATACCCGCCGCGGCGGCGGTTGCTTCCTGAAGCGGGACCGGCGCTCAGTCGATGTAGCCGAGGGAACGCAGCCGCTCCTTCAGCTCCTCGTCCACGGGACTCTCCAGCGGGGAGTCCGCGCCGGGACGGTCGCCGGTCTCGTAGGTGGCGATCGTCTGCGAAAACCTCTCGCGTGGAATCGTGGGAGCGAGCGCGGACCAGAGGATCTTGCCCCGCATGTCCTGGGCGGGCGGCAACCCGAGCAGCGCGAGAACGGTGGGGGTCACATCGTAGACGCTCGCCCCGGTGATCTCCCCCCGGCCCACATCGCGTCCGGCCATGATGATCACGCCGTCCAGCTTGTGCATCTCCACGCCGCGGTCGAGCCCGCCGTGGAAACCGTGGTCGGACACCACGAGGATCGTGGTGTTCTCGTCGGCTGCCTCCAGGAACGGCTGGATGAGCCCGTCGACATACCGGTAGTAGGCGCGCATCGCGCCGGTGGCGTAGCGCATTCCCTCCGGCAAGAGCGTTCCCTCCGGCACCGCTTCGGGCGTCATGTAGTTCCAGTAGAGATGCCCCATGGCGTCCATGCCGCGAAGGTAGACCGCGAACAGGTCCGGGCGGCGCTCCCTGTAGAGCCCGGCACCCACCCGTGCGAAGGTCATGTCGCCGGCCGCGATCCACTTGATGGGCTGGAGCAGGTTCGCCAGCTCCTGGGACATGGCCGCCGTGTCGAGCGGCGCGTCGAGGAAGCCCTGCACGAAGCTCCAGGGCACCTGGCGCCAGTCCACGACCTGGGACGCGATGGCTGCTTCCAGCTCCGCGGGATGGGTGCGGCCGTTCACGCGCACACCCTTGGCGGCGGCATACTGGAGGTAGTCGGACACCACGAAGCCGTTCACTTCCTCCGCCGGCCAGCTCATCAGCCAGCCCACCACGCCGGTGGTCCGTCCGACGCCGGAAGCGATGTTCCAGATCGCGCGCACGCGGCGGATGTTCTGGGTGAGCGGCCGGCCGTGCATCTGATCCACGAATCCCTTGATGCCATGCTCAGCGGGGCTCTTGCCGGTGGCGATGGTGGTCCAGATGGCGGGCGACTTGGCGAGCGGTTCCAGGCTGCGCAGCTTCCCGTGGACTCCCTCCCCCATGAGCCGGCCCAGGTTGGGCAACTCCCCCGCCGCCACCATCGGGTGGATGAGGTCCCACTCCGCCCCGTCGAGGCCGATGACGAGCACCTTGCCGGCGGGCGGCTGCCCGCCGCCTTTGCCGCAGGCCCCCAGTCCAAGGGCCAGGGACATCGCGAGGATCAGGAACCACCATGGGCGAGGACGAGGGTAGGAGCGCAAGGAGATCACCTTTCCCAGGGAGACCGAAGGGCCGCCGCGCGGACCGTCCATGCATCGAGACCCGATGACTCTATCAGGGGCACCCCACCCCCTCAAGGCGCGGTCGGTTGCGCCGGCGCGGGCTTCGGGTATGCTTGCCCGCTGCGGGCGGGGTCCCGGAACCGGCGACACCGCGCCGGGGGAAGGTCGAGGTGACCATGCAGCTGCAGCGGATCGGAGTCCTGACCAGCGGAGGCGACGCGCCCGGCATGAACGCCGCGCTGCGCGCGGTCGTGCGCACCGCCCACGCGAGGGGCGTCGATGTGCTCGGGATCCGCTCCGGGTACCGCGGCCTCCTCGCGGGCGACCATCTCCCCTTCGGACCCCGCGATGTCTCCAACATCATCCAGCGGGGCGGGACCGTCCTGGGCACGAGCCGCTGCCCCGAGTTCCTGAAGCCTGAGGGCCGCCGCCGGGGCCATGAGGTCCTGGCCGCCGCGAGGGTGGACGCCCTGGTCGTCATCGGCGGCAACGGGAGCTACCAGGGGGCCCACCTCCTGGCGCAGGAGTCCGGCCTGCGTGTGATCGGCGTCCCCGGCACCATCGACAACGATGTGAGCGGCACGGAGACCACCATCGGCTTCGACACCGCCGTCAACACCGCTCTACAGGCCATCGATCGCATCCGCGACACCGCCTTCAGCACGGACCAGGCATTCTTCGTGGAGGTGATGGGACGGCACTGCGGCGCCATCGCCATCGCCTCCGCCCTGTCGGGCGGCGCCGAGGAGGTTCTGGTGCCGGAGCGTCCCGACGAGGCCGAGCGGCTCACCGAGCGCCTGCGCCTGGCCCTGGGACGCGGCAAGCGGAGCCTGATCGTCGTGGTGGCCGAGGGGGACGAGCTGGGCGGCGCGGAGGCCGTCGCGCAGCGGATGACCCGCGAGCTGGGAATCTCGGCGCGCGTCACGGTCCTGGGCCACATCCAGCGCGGGGGCAGTCCCACCGCGGCCGACCGCATCCTGGCCAGCCGCATGGGCGTGGCCGCCGTCGAGGCGCTCCTGGCCGGAGAGACCGATGTCATGACCTGCGCGCGGGGCGGCGCCATCGTCACCGCGCCGCTGGTGGAGGGATGGGCGGACCGCGGCAAGGCAGACGAGGAGCTGCTGCGGATATGCGCGATCCTCGCCCAGTGAGACGGGGCCGCCTCGGCAGGCGGTCCCCATGGGCGCCGCGGACGGCGGCCTGGGGCCTTGGGGCGGGGCTCGCCGCGCTGGCGCTGGCCGCCGCCGTTCCCGCCGCCGCGGGCCCGGTGCGCTTCAGCCATCTCACCGCCTGCCCCCAGGCACGCGGGTTCGCGTTTTTGGCGGAGGATCCCGACTTCCCGCGACCCGACACCCTCTTCGCCATGCCCTCGACGGGCCGCATCGAGTGGATCGGCGGACCCACGCGCGGCTTCGCCCTGCGGGCCGACACGGTCTTCGTGGCCACGCTCCTCGGGGTGCGCGAGATCACCCCGGAGGGACCCGGCGCGTTCCGCCCCTGGGAGCGGGTCACCGCGCAGCGCCTCGAACCGGATCCCGCGCGCTGGCCCGCCCTGCGCGGAGGCCCCATCCTCGCGACCGGAGGGGAACCGGCTGGAGAGGTGTGGATCTTCCCCGAGCGCTACTTCAGCCTGCGGGACTCGAGCCGCCTGTTCCTCACCGAGGCGGAGCATCCGCCCGGACGGAGAACCCTGCTCTACGACCTCCACACCCGCGATCTCCGGGGCACCGAGTATGTCGCGGTGCGGAACCTGGAAGTGCGCTCCTGGGTTGTATCCCGGGACAGCCTCCACTGGGCGCTGGCCGCGCGCCTGCACCGGCCGGACTACGGGGGCGTGATCGAGGAGGCGGTGGTGGCGGGCCGGGGGGCGCGGGTCGAGACCTTCACCCTGGGCAGGCCGCGATCGCTCCTCTGGGACGGAGTCCCTCGTCTGTGGATCCTTCTCGAGAGCGGCGAGCTGCGGTGCGTGACCCCGGGTCCCTCCGCTTGGTCGAACCGGCTCGTCGAGGCCTCGGCGGGGGCCCTCCCCTGCCCGCTCGGAGGACCGGAGATGGTCTGGGCCTGGCGCTCCCCGCTGCGCTACCGCAGCCCCGAGACGGCGATGCTGCAGGCGGAGACCATGCACAAGCAGCTCGGACGGGGACGCGCCTGGGTGGTGGCGCATGAAGACGGGTCCTGGCGTCCGGTGTGGGGAGGCTATCTGACCCGCGACGCTCTGTTCCAGGAGATGCCGACGCCGCCCGTGCCCGACGCGGCCGCGGTGCCGGTGCCGGGGGAGGGAGCGAACCCGGAGGGAACCATCGCCAACATGCGGATGCGCGAGGAGAACGGCGTGGCCTCCTTGCGCAACATCGCGCGCCACGGGCGGATCGCGAGCGAGTTCTGGTGGCGTTATGTCCCCATGCCGCAGGGAGTGCGCCTCGCGGGGCCCTGGGGCCTGGACGGGGCCGCCGCGGCCGGCTCGGTTGACACCCCCGGCGACGGACCCTAGATTGCCCGCGATGCGAGGAACGCCATGCCGACCCCGATGACGGATCCGGCCCGCCGGCTGCGCGCCGCCGCCCGCGCCCTGGGGGCGGCCGCCCTGGGGCTCGCGCTCTGGGCCGCCGCCGTCTCCGCGGGGCCGGTCTTCGATCGCGTCTCTCTCTCCATCGAGGCGATCTCGCCCAACAACGACGGGGTTCAGGAGTACACGGAGATCCGCTACACCCTGAGCGCCGACTCCGCCGATGTGCGCATCCTCCTCACCCGCGCCGGGGGCGCGCCGGTGGTGGACACGCTCCAGGTCTTCACGCGACAGGGCGGCTCGCGCAGCCGGGTCTTCGACGGCAGCGTGCGGTCGGGTCCCGTGGCCGACGGGAGCTACGAGGTGCGCATCCTCGCCGTCGGCACTGGCGGAGAGGGAACGGAGCAGGCGGTGCTGCCGCTGGAGGTGGACCGCGTCGCCCCGGTCATCGCCTCGCTCGACCTGGTCTCCCCCTCCGCGCCGGTCGTGCAGAACGGGACCCGGGTGACTTTGCAGGCCTGCATGGAGGGCGGCTTCACCCAGGCGGGCGCCGATTTCTCCGCGCTGGACACCGGCTACATCGCCAGCGCGGTGTCGGTGTCCTCGGTGAGCGACGCCTGCCGGCGCTTCACCTACACCGTCACCCCCGCCAACGCCCTGCCGGACCAGGACGGGCTCCCGGTGACGGTAACCGCGGTGGATCTGGCCGGGAACCGGGCATCCGAAACCTTCCTGGTCTGCCTGTCCAACGATCCGCCGGTGCTCCTGACCGCCA
>CAZWKH010000116.1:0-7881 GCA_964633885.1 uncultured bacterium
CGAAGAGTGGGTTCCCCCCCCGTAGGAGGAGACGGACATGAAGTCCACCTCCAGATGGGTGTTCATGGAGCGGACCAGGTCCGCCATGAAGGGGAAGCAGCCGTTCAGAATGCCCACCATGAGCACGCGCCGTCCCGCGTAGTCCTTGACCACCTCCTCGCCCATGACCAGCACCTTGGACCGGATCTGCTCCTCGCTGAAGAGGACCTCCCGCATATCCGCGCCGATTCCGCTCCCCCAGGCTTTCATGCTGCCGTGCTCCCCCCTCTCCGAGACGATGCAAGCGCTCCCGGCGGTCCCATGAGGCGTGAGGCCCAGAGGCCGGGAGGCCGGAATGAACGGCCTGCATTCTGGCGGGTCCGCACCTCGGAGGCAAGTGACCGCGGGAAACCGGGACATCCGGACCCGCCCGGGGGTACCATGGCCAGGACGGGCCGAAGGAGGGTCGAATCCATGGTGTGGCGCATCATGCTGGCGCTCGCGCTCGGCTGCGCGGCCGCCTGTCCCGAACGGGCCGGGGCCTGGGACTATCCCGGCACCCCGCGCGATCTCACTCCACCGATCGAGTTCGTGAAGATGACCATCGTCACGCCGGACTCGGCGCGGCTCGCCGCTTGGTACGCCCCCGCGCAGGACAGTGCGGGGGCCCTGCTCCCGGGCCGCCATCCCGGCCTGCTGATCCTTCCCGGCGACCGCGATCTGATGGACGAGCGGCTCCACCTGGTGGGCGGGCTGGCCCGGCGCGGGTTCTCCGTGCTCACCTTCGACCATCGCGGCCGGGGCGGGAGCAGCGACTTCTTCATCGACCGCCGCGCGGTGGTCCACCCGGAGTTTCTGGAAGACGCCCATTCCGCCCTCTTCATCCTGCGCCGCCGCGCCGAGGTGGACAGCTCCCGCCTCGCGGCCTACGGCGAGTCGCGCGGCGCCGCCCTCGCGCTCGCGCTGGCCGGAGAGCGGCCCGAGCTGCGGGCCGTGGTCGCCGTCTCGCCTCCCTACAGCTTCCGCAGCTGGATCGAGGTGCTCCGGCGCGAGGAACCGGGCGAGGAGTTCTTCGTTCCCGACACCTGGAAGCGCCGCGACGACGCGGACAAGGCCGTGGATCGCTTCAACGGGGCCATTCTCTTCGTGGCCGGCGACCGGGATCTCTCCACGCCATCCTGGATGGCCGAGGACCTCTACAAGCGCTACCCGCGGCGCAAGGACCTCTGGATCGTGGAGGGAGCCGGACACGCGGGGCCGCAGGGCCCGTCCCGCTTCGCCGGGGAGCTCTTCCTCGGGCGGGTGAGCGAGTTCCTCCACCGTGAACTGGGCCTGCCCCCGCATCGCGGGTGGCCGGAGCGCTAGGAGCGCCCCGGCAAATCGTTCCAGTTCAGGATGGCGTTGAAGACATAGCGGAAGTGGGCGTGAGTGAGATAGCGGTGCAGCGGGTCGAAGGCGAAGAGCACCACACGCCCCTTGCCGCTCGGCAGGTCGAGGATGGCGGGCTTGCCCTCGAGGGAGGCCTCGCCCCGGATCCCGCCCGACAGCAGAAGGGGAGCCGGATTCCCGGCCGGGCCGCCCTCCGCGGGACCCTTCCGCTCCTCCTCGGGGAGCCGCGTGCCGAACTGCAGCACGACCAGGTCGCGGTGGCGCTCCTCAACCGCGAAGAGCGGTCCGTGGCCGCGAAAGACCGTCGGCGCCGTTTCGAAACCGTATGCAACGGGATGCCCTGGCCGCAGCACCCGCGCGCGCAGCGCCGATCCCGGCGTGCTCACCGCGCCCCCGCGCAAGACCTCCACATCGCGGACGATCCCTCCCTGCACGGCAAGGGTGCCCGCGTTGCCGATGGCGAGGAGCAGGCCTCCGTCCCGCACGAAGCCCTGCAGGTTCATGAGCCCGGCCAGCCCCATACCGCCCGTGATGTCGGGCGAGCCGTCGGGAACGCCGTGGCTCGGAAACTCGGCGGTCTGTGTGTAGGCGAGCGGCCCGTACCTGGGATCGATGCCATGCACGATCTCCGCGAAATCGCCCCAGGTGTCCGGGAAGAGGATCACATCGAAGCGCGCGCCCAGATCCCCGCGCTTCAGGTCCTCGTCGTTGATGAGCGCGTAGGGCATGCCTGCCCGGTCCAGGGCGTAGCGCGCCCACCCGCAGTCCTGGGTGGCGACCCAGGTGTGGTAGACGGCCAGGCGGGGCAGGTCCAGCGGGTGGGAGCGCACCGAGGGGGCGCGGGCCGCCGACCGGAAGCTCAGCCCGAGCTCTGTTGCGGCGGCGATCACGCTGTCGCGCGGCGCGCGCAGGATCCAGCTCCCCGCGGGGTACTGGATTCCGCCCACGCTGAAGGCGGTCTCGGCGGCGGCCGCCTCGAACCGCGCCAGGCGGACCCGGGCCGAGAGGAGCGCGGTCTGGCCGGTGTCGCGCAGCAGGAAGAGATCGCCGTCGCCCTCCACCCGCCCCGGCGCCCGCACCGGCCCGGCCAGGGGCTCCATCGGCGCCTCCAGGACCTTACGGTCGTCGGCGCGTCGCCCCTCCACGCCGTAGAGGATCGGCCAGGTCCAGGCCACATCGTCGTAGGGGATGTTGGCTTCGTCGGCGGGGAAGCGCTGCTCCTCCAGGAAATTGACCGCGGCGTTGCGGTAGGGCTGGTCCATGCGCACCACATAACTGCCCGCGGGCCAGGTGGTGTCGGCCAGAGCGAGCCGGGCTTCCAGGCGGTGCACCTCGATGCCGTGGGCGAGGAGCTGGTTCACCAGTAGGGCGAGCCGGCCGGGATCGCGCTGGCCGGGGCCGAATATCCAGCCGAAGGGGGCCTCGGTGCGGCCCTTGTCCACCGCCCGGTTCCCCTTGATCCAGAAGTTGCGCAGCAGCTCCTCGCGGTGCCGCGCCGCGTAGCTCAGGGCCTCCAGCGCCCCGGCCTGCATGTAGTTGACATTGTCCCGCAGCGACCAGCGCAGCGTCGCGTCGGGAGGCCAGGGGCGGTACCACTGGAGCTCGGTGACGGGTTTCCCGGCGAAGGTCTGCTCCTTCAGCTTGCGCTCGAAGGTGCCGGGGTGGCCGTTGCCGAAGGTCTCGTAGAACCGGCCGAGGGCGTTGCGGTTGTTGGCGATCGAGAAGACATAGCCCGGCCACCAGCCGTCCCAGAACCCCCAGGTCCACACGCCGGGGAGCCCCAGCGCGGCCAGCCGCGAGGCCTCGTGGTGAGCCATCAGCGCCCACTCCTCCACCGCCAGGGGATCCAGCGCGCGCGAGTAGGGGCCATGGCCCGGGGAGATGTAGAGCAGCGGCACCGACTCGTGGAGGTCGTGGACCACGATCGGGTGGTAGCGCGCGAAGGTCTCGCCGACCGCGCGATTCAGCGCGGTGGTGAGCTGCATGCCGTCGCGGTTGTTGTCGTGAAAGGTGTAATGACCCCAGTAGGGGGGGGAGAGGATCGCCTCCATCTCCTCGTAGGAGAGCTTCGAGTCGCGGAGGTGGCGCTCGTACCACTGCACCACCCGGTCGCGGCCGTCCACTTCCAGGATGGGCGTGATGAGCACCACCAGGTTCTCGCGGACGGCGCGGATGTCGGGCTGCTCGCTCACCGCGAGTCGGTAGGCCAGCTCCATCAACATCTCCGGAGAGCCCGTCTCCGTGGAGTGCAGCCCGCCGGTGAGGTGATAGAAGGCCTTCCCTTCCCGGACCAGCGCCTCCATGGAGGAGGCATCGGTGCGGCGGGGATCGGCGAGGCGGGCGGTGGTCTCACGGTGGCGGTCGAGCTGCTGCAGGTTCGCCTGAGAGGAAACCAGCACCAGCAGGATGTCGCGGCCTTCCTCCGAACGGCCGATGACCTCCAGCTCCACGCGGGGGCTCGCCGCGGCCAGCGCCCGCATGTAGCGGTTGCAGTCCTCCACCCCGGTCAACGCGTCCGGGGCGCCGCTCACGCGGCCGAGCAACTTCGCGGGCGAGGGGACGGTGTCGGAGACGGGCAGGTAGGCGACCGTCGCCGGGAGATACCTGGCCTCGGTGGTGTGCTCGCGGATCGCCTCCACGCTCCCGGGCTCCGGGCGGTCGGGAGCCCAGGCCGAAGAATCAGGCACGGCCGTTCCGGCGGACGGGCGCCCCGTGGAGAGAAGGAGGGCCAGGCCGGCGGAGATGAGGGCCGCGACGCGGGAATGGGTCATCTGGCGAGCTGCACCTGGTCCACCACCCCCACGATGACCGCGCGCACCGGGGCCGAAGGATCCCCGGTCACCTGGCGGGCGGAGTTGCCCTCGTCGACGAGGAGGACCAGCTCTCCGGCCCCCGCATCCACCGCGTCCACCGCGATCACATAGCGGCCGTCCGGCTCGAGCGCCTCGTCGAGGCGGTCCACCAGGAGCATCCGGCGCCCCCGGTA
Source organism: uncultured bacterium (assembly GCA_964633885.1). GTDB lineage: Bacteria > Eisenbacteria > RBG-16-71-46 > JABDJR01 > JABDJR01 > CAVXKA01. Next base: position 4,355 of record CAZWKH010000116.1, read on the forward strand.
GAAGGGGTGCTGGACCGTGGAGACGACGGTCCCGCTCACGCGCCCGAGGAACATCGTTGCCCTCCCCCGCCCGCGGCGTGCGGCGCGGCCATCAGAGGTCCCTCACCTGGTCGGCGATGCCGACGATGGCGTGGTCCACGGGCACGAAGGTCTCGGCGAGGGCCAGCGCGGCCTCGCGCCCGCCGATGAAGTAGACCAGCTCCCCGGGGCCCGCCTGGCCGGTGGCGTCCGCGCACACCACGGGGTCCCCCGCGCCTGCGAGCCGGCGGTCGAGCGGCTCCACGAAGAGGAACTTCACCCCCTCGAGCCCATCGCTCTTGACCGTGGCCACCAGTGTGCCGCGCACCCGCCCGAGCTGCATCAGCGGCCTCCGCCGTTCCACTGGGCGGAGAAGCGGGTCCCGCCGAGGAGGTTCTCGGCCAGCTCCGCGTGCAGGCGCGGGATGACGATGCGCTGCACGAGGTTCCCGCTCGCCACCGCGGCGGAGCCGATGTCCACCGCGGCTTCCACATCGGGCTGCTCGCCCGTGAAGAGGAGAAAGGCCTTTCCGCCCAGGCCGTCGGCCAGGCGCAGCTCCAGGAGCCCGACATGGGCGCCCTTCATGCCCGCGTCGGCGGCGCGGATCGCGCTCACCGCGGTGCGGGTCTCGATCACCCCCAGGGTGTCGATGGGCCCGGCGGCCCGCTGTCCCGCGATGGCGTTGCCCACGGCGGGATGGATGTCGGGCAGGAAGAGGCGCTCGAGGAGCGCGGGCGCGCCCGCCTCCACCCCGGCGGCCAGGGATTCCTCCACGCTCGCCACATCCCCATCCACGAGGACCAGGTACTTGCCGGGATGAACGCTGCCCGCGACCAGCGCGCGGACCGGCGCCTTCTTGACCATGGCATCGGCGGCGCGAATCCCCAGGGCGATGCTCGAGAACTCGAGCAGGCCCAGGGCGGGCATGGTCACCCCGGGAGCGAGATCGGCGGTTTCGATCGAGTCCATCGTTCCTTCCTACACGATCCGGAACCGGTCCACCAGCACGCACCGGCGCCACCGGGTGAAGCTGCGGGCCCGGGTCATCCCCTCGCCGGTGGGGCTCGCGATGGAGAACGAGGTGTAGCCCTCGCCCCCGCCGCCCAGTCCGGCCAGCGAGGAACCGTTCTTGACGAAGATGGAGCAGTCCATGACCCGGGCCATCCGGCTCAGGGCGTCCAGGTTCCGGGAGTGCATGACCGCCGTGTGCCGGAAGCCGTGCTCGGCTTCGCGGGCGAGGTCGATGGCCGCGTCGACATCGCGCACCCGCACCAGCGGCATGACGGGCATCATCTGCTCGGTCCACACCAGCGGATGGTCCGCGGGAACCTCCACGAGGATCATGCGGACCCCGTCTTCCAGGGTCAGCCCCATCTCCTTGAAAATCACCGAAGGGTTCCTGCCGATGAGGTTCTTGTTCACCACCCCATGCCGGCGCGGGCCGCGCAGCTCGCTGAAGACGGCCTTCTCGAGCTTGCCGAGCTGCCAGCCCCCCAGCTCCACGGCGCCGGCGGCGACCATGGCCTTCTTGAGCCGGTCCGCCGCCGCGTCCACGCAGATCACTTCCTTCTCCGTGGTGCAGACGATCTGGTTGTCGAAGGAGCCCCCCTTGACGATGTCCCGTCCGGCGCGCTCCAGGTCCGCGGTCTCGTCCACCACCACCGGCGGGTTCCCCGGCCCCGCGCAGATCGCGCGCTTGCCGCTCTTCATCGCCTCCCGGACTACCCCCGGACCGCCGGTCACGACCAGCAGGTTCACCCGCTCGTGGCGCATCAGCTCCTGGGCGCTCTCGATGGTCGGGCTGGCGACGCAGGTGACGAGGTTGGGCGGCCCGCCCGCCGCGACCACCGCCTGGTTGATGAGCTGGACGGTCTTGGCCGAGCAGTTCTTCGCGTTGGGATGGGCGTTGAAGACGGCGGCGTTCCCAGCCGAGAGCATCCCGATCGCGTTGTTGATGACGGTGGCGGTGGGATTCGTGGTCGGCGTGATGGCGCCGACCACGCCGAAAGGCGCCAGCTCGAGCAGGGTGAGCCCGTGGTCGCCGGTGGTGACGAGGGGCTCGAGGTCCTCGGGGCCCGGGCTCTTGTTGATGACGAGGAGGTTCTTCTCGACCTTGTCCTCGTAGCGGCCGAGTCCGGTCTCCTCGCGCGCCATCCAGGACAGGAGCTCGGCGTTGTGGCGCAGCACCACCCGCATCTGGGCGACGATGTCGTAGCGCAGGGCGAGACTCCCCGCCGAGAGGGCCCGCTGGGCGTCCCGGGCCGCGTTCACCGCGCTCTCGACATCGGCGAAGATGCCGTCGCTCCCCGGCGGCGGGGGCGGCGGCAGCGGCCTCCCCTCGGGGGTGTGGGCCGACTTCATCGAGCCCAGCACCTCCTGCACCGCGCGGCCGATCTCCTCGCGGGAGATGCTCATCCGCCTCTCCTTCCCTTAGTCATTCGTCTTGTCGTAGACCCGGCGCTGGTCCAGCTCCCAGCTGTCCACGATGGCCATCACCACGGCGTCGCAGGGGCGGTCCTTGGTGGATTGCGTCTGGCGCGCGCTGGAGCCGGTGGCAAAGAGGACGACCTCGCCGACCCCCGCTCCCACCGCGTCGCTCGCCACCACGAAGCTGCCGGTCTCCTTGGCTTCCGCGGTGAGCTGGCGCAGGAGCAGGAACTTGAGCCCCTGCATGCTCTCTTCCTTGCGCGAGGCCACCACGGTGCCCACCACCCGGGCCAGTAGCATGGGTTCTCCTGTGCGGACGGGGCCGGGACACGCGCCCCGGCCCCGGTCGGAAGTGCGTTACTTGCCGCCCATCTCGGCGCGGGCTTCCTTGCTCCGGCCGAGAGGCAGCGTCACATCGACATTGACATGCGGCCGCGGGATGACATGGACGCTCACCACCTCGCCCACCTTCTCCGCCCCACGCTGGCCGGCTTCCACCGCCGCCTTCACCGCGGCCACGTCGCCGCGCACGATGGCGGTCACATAGCCTCCGCCGATCTTCTCGTAGGCGACCAGCTCCACCTTCGCCGCCTTGACCATGGCGTCGGCGGCCTCCACCATCGCCGCGAATCCGCGGGTCTCGATCATGCCCAGCGCTTCTGCCATCATGTCCTCCGTTGCTTCGGGTAATGCGGCCGGCGCGGCTCCCCGGGCCTCGCGGCCCGCGCATGCCCCATCCGGTCCTCGGAAAAAGTCCTAGGCCTCCCGGCCGGTCAGCCCCGCGATCGCCGCCTCGGCGGCGCGGTAGCCGACGTCGATGTCGCGCTCCTCGCCCCCCAGGTAGATGCGGCCGAAGGAGCCGAAGGCGCGGACCTCCAGGATGTTGACGTGCGCGGCCTTCTCCGCCTCGTTGGCGGCCAGCGCGGCGTAGGCCGCGGGCTCAAGCTCCATCACATAGAGGCTGTGCCCCGGCACCAGCATGTTGCCGTGGCGCATCCGGTTGATGAGCTGGGCCTGGAGCGGATCCACGAGACGGATCACCTGGCTCGAGAGCACCCGCGGCTTGCGCCGGTCCCCCTCCA
>CAZWKH010000117.1:0-7845 GCA_964633885.1 uncultured bacterium
CGCACGGAGCGTATCCGCCGCCGCTCCCTCGGCGGGACGCGGCGCGAGCAGGAGGAGCGCGAGGACGGCGAAGAGGACGGAACGCGGCATGGGACACCTCCCGGAGGCATTGCCGGCCTGTCGCCGGCCCGGCGGCGTCAGGGCATGGATACCCGGACCGAGATCGCGCCGCGCAGGTCGCCGGCATGGAACCCGGTCGCGGCGTCCTTGGGATAGCGCAGCAGGATCATCTCCCGCACATCGGGGCCGAGATCGTCGGCCGGACCGTGACACGCAAGACAGGTCTGCGCGACCAGGATGGGCTTCATGTAGTGCAAGGTGCGCGTGCCGTCCGCGCCCACGCGCACTTCCGCCAGCTCCGCGGGAAGGTCCTTGGCCGCGTGACGCCGGGCGAGCAGGTCCAGGGCCGCGCTCTCCAGGCTGTCGGGGGCGTTGGCCGGGTTGCGCAACCGCGCGCTCACCCGTCGCACGGTGAGCCCCTCCTCCTGGAAGCGGGCGGTGCGGACCTGGGCCGAGTCGGCGCAGAAGTAGATCGCCTCGGCGGGACCGCCCCCCTTGAGCGCTCCCTGGAGGGCGCCCATCAGGTCCTGTCCGAGGGCCTTGGCCGCGCCCCGCGCCGCGTCGAGCGCGAGGGAGTCGGTGGGGGTGGTCACCGCGAGCGCGACCTCCCCGGGCGCGGCAGCGGGCTTGCCCGTGGAGAAGCCGGCCGCTCCCGCGCTGCCGGCCGCCAGGATCGCCAGGGCCGTCGCCAACGGATGCCTGATCGTTCTCATGCTCCCATCTCCTCTCGCCGGTCCTCGATCACGCGGTAGTGATCGCGGGCATCCTTCTTCGACACCTGCCCGGCGGGAACCAGCAGGACCTCCACTTCGATCACCCGCACCGCGAGATCGATCCGCACCCGGTCCCCGGGATGAACGGGGCGCGAGGCCTTGGCCGCCTCCCCGTTCACGGTGATCTTCCCGCGATCGCAGGCTTCCTTGGCCAGGGTGCGGCTCTTGAGAATGCGCGTCTTGTTGAGGAACACATCGAGGCGGAGGCCCTCCTCCGCCGGCTTCCCAGGCCCGCCGCTCTTCCCGCTCACCGCTCCCAGTTCTTGACCTCCACATAGGCGGAGTCGCGTACCGCGGTCATCCACTTGTCGTAGGCCTTCTCGAGCTCCTGCTGCTCCACATAGGACTGGAGCCGGTCCTTGATCTCGTCGAACTCGTAGGCGCCCCCGCTGCGGCGGTTGAGGACCTTGAAGACATGGTATCCGCGGTCCGACTCCACCACCGGGCTGATCCCGCTCATCCCGGCGCTGTCGATGAGCGCGGCCACCGCCGGCACCAGCGCCTGCACCGGGGTCCAGCCGAGGTCCCCTCCGATGTCCCGGGTGAGCACATCGTCGCTCATCGCCTTGACCACATCGCCGAAGGCCTCGCCGCCCAGGATCCGGGACCGCGCCGCCTCCGCCTTCTCCCGCGCGCGGCCGAGATCGGTCGGGGTCACCTCGATGCGGGCCAAAATGTGGCGCACCTTGGCGCGGTCACCGGAGCGGGACACCACCTCGATGAGGTGGTAGCCGAGCCGCGTGCGGATGGGCGCCGAGACCTCGCCCGCCGCCAGGGTGTCGATGGCGGCCTGCAGGTCGGGATCCAGGTCCCCGGGGCCGAACTCGCCCAGGAGCCCGCCGCGGCTGCGGGTCGCGTCCTCGGAGAGGGCCGAGGCCACGGTCTCGAAGGCCTCCCCGCCGGCCAGGCGGGCGCGGGCGGTTTCGATCCGCTCCCGCGCGGCGCCGTCGCGCGACGGATCCACCGGATAGACGACCACATGGGCGAGGTGCACCTCCTCGGGCTTCTGGGGCAGCTCGTCCTTGTGCTCGGCGTAGAAGGCGCGGACCTGGTCGGTGGTCACCTCCACCTTGCCGCGGATCTCGCGTCCCACGATCTTCTGGGCCAGCAGCTCCTGCTGCACGTCGCTCTCGTAGCGTTCGCGGAGCATGGTGAGCGAGAGCCCTTCCTTGCTCAGGGCCTGCTGGAACGCCTCCTCGCTCGGAAACTGCTCCTTCACCTGCTGAATGGCCGCGTCCACCCGCGCGGTCACCTCCTGCTCGTCCACCGTGATCCCCTGGCTCCTGGCGCGCTGCACCACGAGCTTCTCCTCGATCAGCCGGTCCAGGATCTCGCGGCGGATCTGGTGGACCTCGCTGGAGTCCCGCCCCGCGAGCTGCCCCTGAGAGTCCAGAATGAAGAGCTTCTCGTCCACCTCGGAGAGGAGGATCACCTCGTCGTTGACCACCGCGGCGATGCGGTCGATCACCTCGCCCGCGGTCAAGAGGGCCAGCGCCGCGGCGAGGATCGCCGCACCCATCCATCGCTTCATCGTGCTTCCTTTCAGGCCGCCGCGGCCGGGTCGCGGCCGGCGAGGCGGGTCACCAGGTCGAGGGCCTCGGCGAGGCCCCCCTTGGCCTTCATCACGAACCGCCCGCTGGTGGCGAACTCTACCGGCATGGTGATCCGCTTCATCCACTCCCGCATCGCCTCCGGGGAGGGCGGCGACGCGAATTCCAGCTCGATCTTATGCCCCCGCAGCGAAATCGACGAGAGGCGGGCCTGGGCGCCCAGCACCCGCAGGAGCCTCAGGTCGAAGAGGCCCTGGGCGGGGGCGGCGAGCTTCCCGAACCGGTCCCTGAGCTCCGCGGCCAGGGTTTCCACCTCTTCCGGCTCCACCGCGTCGGCGAGGCGTTTGTAGAACGCGACCTTCTCCTCGGCGTCCTCCACATAGTCGTCGGGAAGGAACGCGTCCACATCCGTGGTGAGCCGCGGCTCGGGGCGCTCCTCCAGCGGCAGGCCCCGCAGCTCGCGCACCGCCTCCTCGACGAGCCGCACATACATCTCGAACCCAACCGCCACCACATGGCCGGACTGCTCCTTGCCCAGGATGTTGCCGGCGCCGCGGATCTCCAGGTCGCGCATGGCCAGCGCGAACCCGCTCCCCAGCTCGTCGAACTCGGCGATCGCGCGCAGCCGCTTCATCGCCGTCTCGGTGAGGGCCTTGTCCGAGGGGACGAGGAAGGTGCAGAAGGCCTTCTGCGTGCTGCGCCCCACCCGCCCGCGCAGCTGATAGAGCTGGGCCAGGCCGAAGGCGTCGGCGCGGTTGACCAGGAGGGTGTTCACGGAAGGGATGTCGAGCCCGCTCTCGATGATCATGGTGGCCACCAGCACATCCATCCGCCCGTGCACGAACTCGTGCATGACCTTTTCCAGTGAGCGCTCCGCCATCTGTCCATGGGCCACCCCGATGCGCAGTTGGGGGCAGAGCTTCTGGATGTAGACGGCCATCGTGTGGATGGACTCCACCCGGTTGTGCACGAAGAAGGACTGCCCGCCGCGGTCCGCCTCGCGCAGCAGCGCCTCCTGGATGAGCTCGCGGTCGAACTCGGCGATGTCGGTCTGCACCGCCATGCGCCCCTGGGGCGGGGTCTGGATGACCGTGATGTCGCGCACGCCGAGAAGCGACATGTTCATCGTGCGGGGAATGGGAGTCGCGGTCAGGGTGAGCATGTCCACGCTCGTCCGCAGCTGCTTGAGGCGCTCCTTGTGGGCCACACCGAAGCGCTGCTCCTCGTCCACGATCACCAGACCGAGGTTCTTGAACCGCACGCCCTTCCCGAGGAGCGCGTGGGTGCCGATCACCATGTCGAGGTCGCCGGCGGCGGCCTTGCGCAGGATCTCCTCCCGCTCCTTCAGGCCGCGGAAGCGCGAGAGCATGTCCACCCGAACCGGGAACTCGCGGAAGCGCTCGCTGAAGGTGTTCCAGTGCTGCTCGGCGAGAATCGTGGTCGGCACCAGCATCGCCACCTGCTTGCCGCCCAGCATCGCCTTGAACGCGGCGCGCACCGCGACCTCGGTCTTGCCGAACCCGACATCGCCGCAGAGAAGCCGGTCCATGGGGGTCGGCGCCTCCATGTCCCTCTTCACCTCGTCCAGCGCGCGGAGCTGGTCGGGCGTCTCCTCGAAGGGGAAGGACCCCTCCAGCTCGCGCTGCCAGGGCGTGTCCGGGCTGAATGCGTGGCCTGGGTGCGACTTGCGCAGGGCGTAGGTGCGCACCAGCTCGCCAGCGATCTCCTGGATCGCGCGCTTCGCCTTCTCCTTGGTCTTCGCCCAGCCGGTTCCCCCCAGCCGCGAGAGAGCGGGACTCTTCCCCTCGTCGCTCGCGTAACGCTGGATCAGGTCGAGCTGGTCCACGGGAACATAGAGCTTGTCGCCGCCCTGGTACTCCAGCCGGCAGACATCGGTGAGGTGGCCGTTCACCTCCAACCGCGCCAGTCCCAGATAGCGGCCGATGCCGTGCTCGATGTGCACGATGAAGGAGCCGGGCTTGAGCGAGCGGAGCTCCTTGAGCCCGAAGCCCGACTTGAACCGCCTCGGGCGGGCGCGCCGCCGAGGCCGCCCGAAGAACTCGTGGTCGGTGAGCGCGGCAAGGCCGGCGTCCTCCAGCACGAACCCCGCCGAGATCACCCCCAGCTCGAGCCCCACCGCCAGCCCTTCCTCGACCAGCAGTTCGTGGAGCCGCGTGCGTTGCCCCTCGTTGTCGCAGAAGATGGTCACGGCGAGGCCGTCCCCGAGCAGCTCGCCCAGGTACTCGCGCCACAGCTCGATGCGCCGGCCGAAGCTGCGGGGCGGCGCCGAGCGCACCGCGACCGGACGCGCGTCCCCCGCCTCGTGGGACAGGTCCGAGAGCCGCAACGCGGCAAAGCGCGCCGTGGCGGAGCGCAGGGTCTCCGGATCCACGAAGAGATCCCCGGGAGCGTCGATGTGCGGGAAGTCCTCCCTGGCCCGGGCGAAGGCCGCGAGCACATCCTCCCAGCGCGACTCGGCACGGGCCCAGGCGATCCCCGGTTCCTCGATCACCAGGACGGTGTCGCCGGGCAGATAGTCGAGGAAACAGGTGGGTTCCTGGCCCAGCCGCGCGGCGATCCGCTCGATTCCCGGAGGGTGGACCTCCACCTCGAAGGCATCCTGGAGATCGCGGGCGGCCCTCTCGTCCCGGGTGCCCAGGCCCCGCACCGCGGCCTCGATGCGGGCCTCGTCCAGGAAAATCTCGTAGCGCGGCACGATGACCGCCCGCCCCATGGACCGCAGGGAGCGCTGGGTGCGGACATCGAACTCGCGGATCGAGGCGATCTCGCCGTACTCCACCTCGATGCGGATGGGGTTGTCGCCGCCCAGGGAGTAGATGTCGAGAATCCCGCCCCGCACCGCGCAGTCGCCGACCTCCTCCACCGCCGCCGCGCGTTCGTAGCCCAGGTAGGTGAGCCGTCCAAGGACCTCCTCGACGGCGAGGGGCTCGCCGACGGCCAGGGTCACCAGGTGGTCGCGCAACACTCCCGGCGCGGGCACCCGCTCGCCCAGAGCCTGGATCGTGGTCACGATCACTCCCCGGCCGCCGCCGGCCAGCGCGGTCAGGGTCTGCAGGCGGGCCGCGGAGACCTCCGTGTGGGGGATCTTCACCTCGTAGGGAGCGGTGGCATGCTCCGCGAAGTAGAGAGGCGGCTCCCCGAGGAAGGTCTCGAAGTCGATGCGGGCGGCGTCGGCGGCCTCATCGCCGGTCACGATGTAGAGGAGAGGCCGGCTCAGGCGACGGGACAGCTCAGCGGCGAAGAGCGCCTTGGAGGCTCCCACCAGCTTGTGGACATGCACGGGCTCGTTGGTCGCCAGGGCGCCGGCGATCTCGCGCAAGGCGGGGAGCGTCTCGAGGGGCCGGCGCCAGCGGGACACCCGGGTTCCGGTCCCGGGCGCGGGCTCATCCATCACGCGCGACATAAGGGGGAGAAGAGTAGCACTTCGCCGCGGCGGCGCTAGGCCACGCCCCGGCGCGCCAGCCAGGCCTCCGCGACCATGAGGAGAAGCACCAGCGCCACCAGCTCCCGCCAGAACTCGCGCCCGTAGCGGGCCTCGCGGATGGGCGTGCCCAGCTCCTCCTGCGGCCCGACCAGAGTGACCCGCTCGCCCGCAAACATCCGTTCGATCTCCTCGCCGGCGAGCGGTGTGAGATCGGACTCCGCGGCGGCGTCCAGGTTCACCGCGCGCCGCAGGACCACGCGGTCCGCGGCGAGGATGGAGTAGAACCCCGGGCGCGGCGTGGGGGCGCTGCGCGCCAGGAGCCCCCGTGGATGGGGCTCCGCCGCGACCTCCAACACGATCCCGCCCGGACCGACGCAGCGCAGCTCCGCGCCCGCCGGCACCAGGGCGCGGTCCAGCACGCCCTGCACCGGTTCTCCCACCACCACCCGGTCGTCGCCCCCTTCGCGCAGCACGGCGTCGAGGGTCTGATGGAGCAACGGGAGAAACGCAGCGTGGGTGGGAAAGTTGTTCCAGCGCCCGTCCAGCGAGGAGGCGAAGAGCGCCGCGCGCTCCCCCTGCACCAGCGCGGGAAGCGCGGGGCCGAACTCGGCCAGGGTGCGCACGCCGTCCCCGGTCTTCACCTCGACCACGCGCCAGAACCCCGCCCCCGTGAGCGGCCTGCCGATCTCCGCGCCGAACCCGGCGAAGGCCTCATGCCCCGCCGCGCGGGGCACGAGCGAGTAGCTCACCGAGGCGTCGTCCTCGCTCCCGAGCAGGTTCCCGAGAGTCACCCCGGGAAAGAGGGCCGGGAGCACCGTCTCGTTGTAGCTGCGCAGATCCACCAGGTCGCCGAGGCTGATCCACAGGGCCCCGCCCGCGGCCCGCCAGGGCCTGAGCCGCATCAACGCCTCCCGCGGCACCGTGCCCAGGTTGTCCAGAACGAGCAGCCGCACATCGGTGAGATCGGCGGCGATGAGCTGGTCCGGAGTGACGCGACGCACGGCGAAGCGGCCGACGCCGCCCTCCGGGCTCAGGGCAAGAGGCAGGAAGGGAGAGCTGCGCGCGGGGTCCTGAACCAGGAGCAGGGTCACGCTCCCCGCCCCCAGGGCGGGCACATAGCGCAGGTCGTCCTCGGGGAGCCGGTCCCGCGCCAGCCGCGCGATGAGCTCCTCGCCCTCGCCGGGCATGCGGGTGAGCGGCACCTCGCCGGTCTCCCGCCCCTGGGCGGGAACGGAGAGAAGGGTCTCGCCGAGCACCTCCGAGGCCGCCTCCACCGTCACCGGGAGGTCGTCGGCTGGACTGTCCGCGTGACGGACGGCCTGCAGGTGCATGCGCTGGTCGACGGCGCTCCCCTCGAGGCGTGCGTCCTCCAGCGCGGTGTTGGCGATGGGGCCCTCACCCACCGGGATGAGAAACACGCGGGTATCCGGGTCGAGCGCGCCGAGGAGATCCGCCTCCAGGGGCTCGGTCCCCGGACCGAACCCGCTGCGCTGGAAATCCGAGATGACGAAGAGTTCCTTGTTGAGCGCGGTGACCGCGGCGAGCTGCGCGGCGGCGCGCCGCAGAGCCCCGGGGAGGTCCGTGGCCCCGTAGCCCGCCTCGCGGTTGCGCAGCGCCTCGGCGGCCGCGGCGGGGCCGGGGTAGGACTCGACCTCGTCCAGGCGCGGATCCACGCCCAGGAGGATCACGCGGTCCTCGGGCTCCATGGCCGCGATTGCTTCCTCGGTGCGCTCCTTCGCCTTGGTCCAGAGGGTGTGGCGTTCCCCGGCGGCGCGCATGCTGGCGGAGGAGTCGAGCAGGATCGCCACCGCGCTCTCGCCGCGGCTCTTGCCGAAGGCGAAGTCGCCGCGGAAGGCGGGCCGGCCCAGGGCCAGGGCGAGAAACGCCAGGGCCAGCACCCGCAGGGCGAGGACGATCCACTGGGTGAGGCGCACCCGCTTCACCCGCCGGTGGGTGATCTCCTCGAGAAACTGGATCGAGGAGAAGCGGACCCGCGCCACGCGGCGCCGGCTGAAGA
>CAZWKH010000118.1:0-7800 GCA_964633885.1 uncultured bacterium
TCGTAGTTCAGCTGGTTAGAACGCCGGCCTGTCACGCCGGAGGTCGCGAGTTCGAATCTCGTCGGCCCCGCCATATTTCTTCATGAAGAAGCCCGCGGCGCCTGCCGCGGGCTTTGCCGTAAGCGGGCTTTGCCGTCAGCGGGCCTTGCCAGCCGGCTCCACCAGGGCGGCCAGCCTGACCCCCGACGCGTCCTCCACTTCCTTGTGCAGCGACCCGCCGTGGCTGTCCATGGTGACCATGGCCGGGAAGTTCTCGACCTCGATCTCCCACATGGCCTCGGGGGTGCCGAACTCCATGAGGTGCACTCCGGTGACCTGCGTGATGCAGCGGGCGTAGTACTGCGCCGCTCCGCCGATCGCGTTCAGGTACACCGCGCCATGCTCCTTGAGGCCGGCCAGGGTCTTGGGCCCCATCCCGCCCTTGCCGATGACTGCCCGGATGCCGAAGCGGCCGATCACATCCGCCTGGTAGGGCTCCTCGCGGATGCTGGTGGTGGGGCCCGCGGCGGTCATGATCCACTTCTCGCCTTCCTTCAGGACCACCGGACCGCAGTGGTAGAGCGCGGCGCCTCGGAGATCCACGGGCGCGTCGTGCTTCATCAGGTAGGCGTGGACCGCGTCGCGGCCGGTCACCATGCGTCCGTTCAACAACACCAGATCGCCCACGCGCAGCTCGCGCACCTGAGCCTCGGTGAGCGGCGTGGTCAGCACCTTCTCGCGCCCGGTGCGGGTGAAGCCGGCGCCCGTGGCCATGGGCTTGATCGGCTCGTCACGGTAGAGCCAACTCCGGATGGCGCCGGTGCGGGCGTCGAGCACCACTCCCAGCCGCCGGTAGGCCCAGCAGTCGTAGGCCACGGAGACGAAGAAGGAGGCGGGAAGCCGGTTCAGCACGCCGATCTTGCAGCCGAGCAGCGTGGCGGCGCCGCCGAAGCCCATGGTGCCGATCCCCAGGGTGTTGGCCGACTGGACGATCTGCGCCTCCAGCGCGGCGAGCTGGGGATCGGGGTTCACATCGTCCATGGACCGGAAGAGCTGCTTCTTCGCATGTTCATAACCGTTGGCGCGGTCCCCGCCGATGCACACGCCGATGGCCCCCGCGCTGCAGCCATGTCCCTGCGCCTGCCAGACCGCGTGAAGGATGCACTTGCGCACGCCTTCCAGGGTGCGGTCGGCGCGGCCGAGGTGCTCCAGGGTCGCCGGCACCGAATACTGGATGTTCTTGTTCTCGCAGCCGCCGCCCTTCAGGAGCAGGCGCACCTCGATCGCGTCGTCCTTCTCCCACTGCTCGAAGTGAATGGTGGGGGTGCCCGGTCCCAGGTTGTTGCCGCTGTTCTTTCCGGTGATGGAATCCACCGAGTTGGGGCGGAGCTTCCCGTGCTTGGTGGCCTCGGCGAGGGCGGCGCGGATCTTTTCCGCCATCGCCATCTGGTTCACGCCCACCGGCACCTTCACCTCGAAGGTCGGCCAGCCGGTGTCCTGGCAGATCGGTCCCACCCCTTCGCAGGCGAGGTCGATGTTCTCCGCGATGATGGCGAGCGCCTGGGCGCTGCGCGACCCGGCCTCCTCGCTCTCGATCGCCGCGGTCATGGCGCGGCGCACATCGGGGGGAAGGTTCGTCGAGGTCTCGGTGATGAGCTTGACCATCGAGGCGTGAAGTTCTGGAAAGAGATCGGGCATTATGGTTCTCCTGGGAGAGGGACTATGTGCATGGTAACCCCGTACGCCCCGGCAGGTTGACTCCCTTTAGTCGTAATCCCAATTCAGGGGGGCGGCGCCCGGCCCGCTCGGAACAGCTTAACTTTACTGGCGGCAAGGACTTATACTCCGAGACCATGGACGCCAGGGAACCCGCGACCGCCGTCAGGCGATTTCTCGTCACCACCGCCGCCGGTCTGGAACCGCTCCTGGAGGAGGAGCTGCGCGAGCTGGGGCTCGCATCGCGGACCACGGCCGCGGGGGCGCTGGTGCTGGAGGGGGGCTGGGACGATGCGGCCCGGGTGCTCACGCGCTCGCGGATCTCCTCGAGGCTTCTCCTGTCGATCCGCGACTTCTCGGCGCGTCACCAGGCGATGCTCTACGACCAGGTGCGCCGCATCGACTGGCCGGCGCTCTTTTCCCCCTCCCTCACGCTGGCCATCCACGCCCACGGATCGACCCAGGGCACCGACTACAGCCTCGCCTTCGCGCCGCTCAAGATCAAGGACGCGATATGCGACGAGTTCCGCCATCGCGGGCTGCCGCGACCCGATGTGGATCGCCGCAATCCCGCCGTCCGCCTCGTCGCCTTCTTCTTCCGCAGCCGCTGCGAGCTCTCGCTGGACCTCTCGGGGGAGCCGCTCCACCGGCGCGGCTATCGGGAGGAGGGCGCCGAGGCTCCGCTGCGCGAGAACCGCGCCGCGGCGCTGCTCCGCTTCGCGGGCTACGACGGGTCGGGGCCTCTGGCGGATCCCTTCTGCGGGAGCGGGACCATCGCCATCGAGGCCGCCCTCATCGCCACGCGCCGGGCGCCGGGGCTGTCGCGGCCGCCGCACCGCTTCGCCGCCGCGGCGCTCTTCCCCGAAGCCGGCGCCGCGCTCGCCCGGGAGCGGGCGCTTGCGCAGGAAGAGGTCATCGGGGCCGCTCCGCATGGGATCACGGGGAGCGATGTCTCGGAGCCCACCCTGGCCATCGCGCGGCGCAACGCGGCCAGGGCCGGGGTGGGGGATCTCATCCGCTTCGAGCGGCGGGACGCCTGCGAGATCGAGGCCGGGGGCGGCTGGATCGTCTCCAACCCGCCTTACGGGGAACGGCTGGCCGATCGGGATGCGGCGATCGCCCTCTTGCGCGAGTTCGTGCATCGGGTAAAACATCATGGCACCGATACCCGGCTCACCCTGGTTCTTCCGCGGGGCGATCTGGAAAAGTCGGTGGGGCTCAAGCCGTCGAAACGGCTCGCCGTCGAGAGCGGCCCGCTCGGCCTGCGGTTCCTCGCCTACGAGATCTACGCGGGGAGCCGCAAGGGAGCCCGCTCGTGATCCGGAGGACGCCTATGCTCACCCGGGTGCTCCGAATTGCCGCCGGTTGCGTGATCGTGTCTCTCTCCTGCCTTCCCCCGGCGCGGGCCGGGATCCAGGAGATCGAGCGAAGCCGGGCCCTCTACCGGGAGGCCGTCGTGGCGCGGGAGAACCGGGATCACGCCGCCTACCTGGAACGCATGCGCGCGTGTGCGCGGCTGCGGCCGGACCATCCGGAACTCCTCTACGCCCTGGCCACCGCCTACGCCCTGAACGGCGACGCCGACTCCGCGCTGGTCTGCCTGGACCGGATCGCCGAGATGGGGCTCACCGCCCCTGCGCGCGAGGATTCGTCCTTCATCGCTCTGGCCGGCGAGAAGCGCTTCAAGTCGGCGCTGGATCGCCTGGACGCCAACACCCAGCCCACCATGACCTGCCGCATCGCCTTCACTCTGCCGCAGCAGGATCTCGTCCCCGAAGGGCTGGCCTACGAGCCCGGCTCCAGGTCGTTCTTCGTATCCAGCGTGCGGGACCGCAAGATCATGCGCTACCAACGCGGCGAGATTACCCGCTTCGCCGGGGGACCCGCCGACTCCCTCTGGAGCATGATGGGCATGAAGCTGGATGCCTCGCGGGGACGGCTGTGGGTGGCGACGGCGGCGATTCGCGAGGGGAGGGGCCTGCCCGCAAAGGATCTGGGGCGGACGGGCGTTCTCGCCTTCGACATCCGGACCGGCGCCCTGTCCTCGGCGCGCATCCTTCCCGAGGACGGCGCGCAGCATCTCTTCGGAGATCTCACCCTGGACGCGCACGGGGATGTGCTCGTCACCGACAGCGCGGGCGGCGGGCTCTACCGCGTGGCGGCCGCGGGGGGCGCGCCCCAGGTCCTGATCCCGCCCGGAACCTTTCTGTCCCCGCAGGGCCTGGACATGGCCGGGGACGGGACGCACCTCTACCTGTCCGACTACTCGCAGGGGGTTTTCCGGGTGGACCTCGGCACGGGGACGGCGACCCTGATGCGCCACCCGCCCCGGCAGACCCTGCTGGGGATCGACGGGCTCTACCGCCATGGGAACACCCTCATCGCGGTGCAGAACGGAGTGCGCCCGCAGCGGGTGCTGCGGCTCACGCTGAGCGGGGGGGGAGAGAGGATCGAGGCGATCGAGGTGCTCGAGTCGAGCCTGCCCATCTTCGATGATCCGACCCTCGGGGTGATCGTCGGCGATGCGTTCTATTTCATCGCCAACAGCCACTGGCCGCAGTTCGACGCGGACGGGAACCTGCCGCCGCCGGAGAGGCTCACTCCGCCGACGATCCTGCGGGTCGCGCTGGACTGAGCGCCGCCGCGGCGAGCAGGAAGAGCATCCAGTCGATCGGCTCCCGGTAGCGCGGCATGTAGGGCACCAGGTAGTAAACGAGCGGAAACGCGGCCAGGGGGATCAGGATCGCCGCGCGCCGGGACACGGAGAGCACGGGCAGGACGCGGATCAAGCCGACGGCGGCGAGGATCGTCAGGATGATGAACCCCGCCGAGAGAACCGTGGGCCGCAGCGGCCCCAGCCAGTAGTGGATCGCACGCCAGCCGCTCAGCCGGAGGAACTCCGCCGGGTGGGCGCGGATCCACTCGATCGCCTC
The DNA here is from genome assembly GCA_964633885.1 of uncultured bacterium. Lineage (GTDB taxonomy): Bacteria > Eisenbacteria > RBG-16-71-46 > JABDJR01 > JABDJR01 > CAVXKA01. The sequence continues at coordinate 4,629 of CAZWKH010000118.1, forward strand.
CGCGCCCGCGCGGCGCATGTACTCGGCCTCGCCCAGCTCCGCGGCCAGACGGGCCTCCTCCACATTGGCTCCCGGGTGGCGGTAGTCGCTGCGCGCGTGCGTCTCGTCCATCGTCTCCCAGTCCGCGGCCGCCCCGTCATGGTTGCCCAGCCTGAGCTCGAGCCCGAAGTTGGCCCGCATGAAGAAGAAGTCGTGGAAGACCGCAATGTTGTGCGCCGTCCAGGGCGCGCAGGCCAGGGCCGCACCGAGGAGGGTGAAGACCACGGGCCGCCAGGCGCTCCGGCGCCGGCGGAAGACCTCGAAGGCCAGGCACCCGAACAGGACCGTGAGCAGCGCGGGCATGACATGAAACGAGGCGCCGAAGCCGATTCCCATCAGGAGCGCGCCTCCGGCGGAGGGATGGGGCGCCTCCCATCGTTTCACGCATCCGACGAGCAGCAGGCCGAGCGCGATCGCGGCGAGGGGACCTTCCGCAAGCCAACCCAGGAGCTCCAGCATCCCCTGGAGGTGCACGAAGACGGCGGCGATGCCTGCGAGGATCCCGGCGCGGAGGCCCAGCCCAAGCCTCACGGCGAGCCACGGCATCATGCCGATCACAGCGGAGGAGGCCGTGATGGCGACGAGACAGCGCACGTAGCCCGCAAGCATGGTCTCGCCGAAGATGAGGTAGATGAGCGCGAGGAGGCCCGTGTAGACCGGCAACCCGTGGGATGTAGGACCTGTGGGGAGCACGTACCCGTCCGCGTAGCGGCCGGTCTCGACCAGCGACCGCGCGATGGCGGCGGATTCCGTGGGGTTCTTGAGGATGAACTCGTCGGGGACATACTGCAGCAGAAACGCGCGATAGGCAAATGCGAGGATGAAGAGCGCGAACCCCCAGCGTCGCACGCCAGATCAGACCCTGACGGTCTGCTCCAGGAACCGCCGCACGCCCCTGTAGAGCCCCTCGCCGTTGAGCCCCGCCTCGGCCAGCACGAACTCCGCCTGGCCGCTCCCCAGGTAGTGACCCTTCATGAAGGGATGCAGGCTCAGGGCCCGGCCATGCTCCGAACGCACCCAGCGGTACATCGTAGGGAGGGTGAACCCGGTGATGCCCATCGCCTCCCGGCCGTGGGCCTCCGGGAAGATCTGCGCCTGCTCTTCCTTGGGAAGGATATCGAACAGCTCCGCGCTGGCGACATAGTAGACCCGCAGGTCCACGCCTTCCCTGTCGAGCCGCGGGAGGGTCTCGTTCACGAAGGACATGGCCACGCCGCTCTCCTGGAGCACAACGGTCGCGTCCGCCTTCCCGCGCGGGGCGCGCAGGAGATACACGCCGGTGCGGGAGGCTTCGGCGGGGGCCAGCCCCAGCTTGCCGCGGTCCGGCACCTTCTCGTTGGGCCGGGTCACGAAGGGCACGAGCACCGCGGGGCGCTTCGCCAATGCCGCGCTCACCAGGGTCCACATCTCGGCAGGGTCCCATGGGGTGAGGGTGATGGCGGTGCCGCGCGGGAAGTTCTCCTGGAAGAGCTGGAGCGCCTGCGGATCCGCGTGGGTCGGGCCGTCCTCGCCGGTCTTCAATCCGGCGTGGGCGGCCACGAGGATCATGGGCCGGTAGGGGTCGGGCGCGATGGCGTGGCGCGACTGGGCGCCGATGGCGTGCAGCCGCGCGGCGATGTGGCCCAGCGGCGCGAGGAAAGCGGCGCGATGAAGGCGCCGTAGGAGGAGGCCACGCCGATGTGCCGGCCGTAGGATCCGAGCCCGGAGCAGATTCCGGCCATGGCGTCCTCGCAGATGCCGCCGATGGAGAGGATGCGGGCGTTGGGGTTCGTCCTTGCATTGAACCACCCCGGGGCGAAGCCCTCGGCGATCTTGTCCACGCTGGTCGAACCGAGCAGATCCGCGGCCGCGGTCAGGAACGCGCCGCCGCTCTCCTTGTTGTAGTGGTTGAGCACGCGGCCGAGCTCGTTGCGCAGCGTGGTCACCGTTCCCGGCGCGAGGACCAGCTCCGGCGGAGTCCCGGCCCCGTCGCGGGCGGCCATGGTGTACACCGCCTCCACCTGCGGTGCGCCGTCCCGCGGCTTGCGGGTCATGGCGCCCAGCCGCTCGCGCGAGGCGATCAGACGGTTCGCCATCTCCTGCACCGTCTCGGGGCGGGCTTCGATCTCCTCGCGCAGGATCGACAGCGTGGTCCAGAAGCAGCTCTCCATCACATCGGCGCCGTTCGGACCCGCGCAGGAGAGGGCTTCCTTTCCGTGGCAGGTGGGAAGCTCGACCTTCCTGCCCCCCAGAAGCGGGGCCAGGGCGGCGTAGAAGCCGTCGGTGCAGAGCTTGTGGCCGGCGCCGTGGGAGGCGCGCCCCTCGATCCCGTACTGCCACCCCTTGACCGTGCGATAGACCACCGCGGTGGGCTGGCCGTTCTTGAGGGTGACGGCTTTGCGCTGGGCGGCGAAGACCTGCTGGAAGTCCTTGCCGTCGGGAACATAGACGACATTCCAGTCGTGCAGGTAGAAGAGCTCGATCGGGTTCCACTGGACATAGTCGCCGGGCTGCTCGCCGTCGCGGCAGACCCGGTTGGAGTCGATGGAGGCCTGGTTCCAGTCCAGGTGGATGAAGGCGTTGTCGAGAGAGCCGGTACCGGCGGCCGCCAGAGCTTCCACCACGCGACCGGGGGTGAGCCCGCCCTCGCCCTCCACGATATGTACCCGCGGCGCGTTTTCGCCCCAGTAGTCGCGGGCCCCGAAGGCGAGGCCCAAGGAGCTCGCCACTCCCACGCCCGAGGCTCCGGTGGAGAGTTTGAGGAACGGCGTGGCCGGGGTCGGGTGCCCGTCGAGGGGCTTGGCGTGGAATTTCGTGAAGAGCGGGGTCGCGGTGACCGGATTGCGACGGAAGCCGAGCAGGTCTTCCAGCCGGAGCTGGAGCTTCACATCCCCCGGCAGCAGCGCCGGCGCGCCGATCCGGGCGATCTCGTTGCGCAGCGCCCACATGCCGTAGAGCCCGAGCGCCTTGTGGCCCGCCGCGTAGGAGATGAGATCCGCGTCCTCCCGGTCGGGGTTCCCCATGTCGTAGGCCATGGTGTCGAAGAGGAGCGCGGTCACGAAGCGGCCGGAGGAGATGGATCCGCCCGGGTGCCCCGACATGGGGACATAGTTGTACATCGCCGCGCAGAGCGTCCGGTAGATCAGGTCGTAGG
>CAZWKH010000119.1:0-7792 GCA_964633885.1 uncultured bacterium
CCCGCGCAGCCCGGCCACGCCCTCCTCGATGTTTCCCTTCACATCCTTGGCGGGGTCCAGCCGAGGCTCCTGCGGGAGGTAGCCGATGCGGATGTCGGGCGCGGGGCGCGCCTCGCCGAGGTGATCCTTGTCCTCCAGCGCCATGATGCGCAGCAGCGAGGATTTCCCGGCGCCGTTCGCGCCGAGGACGCCGATCTTGGCCCCCGGATAGAAGGAGAGCCAGATGTCGCGCAGGACGACCTTGTCGGGGGGGTGGACCTTGCCCACGCCCTTCATGGTGAAGATGAACTGGTGCGCCATGGATTGCCTCGCGGGGTGAAAGAGAGCGAAGAAGAATAGCGAAGCAGGGCCGGGAACGCTACCGGATCCAGGGCGAGGTGGGCGGCGTCAGCAGGACGCCCAGCGCGACGCCGGCGGCCATCCCGCCCAGCCCGTAGGCCCAGGCGCGGCCTCGGCGGGACCCCGCCGGGGCGGGCTCCGCGTGCAGCAGGGTCACCGCGATTCCGGACCCGGCGCCGATGAGCGATCCCGCCGCGACATCGGTGGGGAAATGGGCCTGGGCCTCCACCCGCAGGAGCGATGTGGCGGTGGCGAGCCCTGCGGCGAGCATGCCGTTCAGGAAGTGAACCCCGCGCGGCAGTTCCGGCCGGCGCGTGGCCAGCAATCCGATCGCGGCCATCGAGGACGCCCATGTCGTCGAGGCATGCCCCGAAGGAAGCGAGGCGAAGGCGCCCTTCTCCGAGGTGTCGTAGAAGGAACTGCGCGGCAGATCCTCCTGTGCGGCGTAGGCGAAGGGCCGCGCGCGCGCGGTCGCGTCCTTGAGGAGCAGGGTGAGTCCCGTCGCGAGCAGGACGGCCTCGCCCTGCACCCGCAGGGTCTGGATCGCGCCCTTTCCCTGGCCCTGTGGCCCCGGCGCGGCGAAGCTCGTCACAACCGGGTAGAGGAGCGTGCCGAGGCGGAAGGCGTCGCTCGAGCGGAGCGCGCCGAGCCGTGGTGCGGCGAGCGAGCGCCGGTCGAGACCCCAGCGGATGTCGCGGGGGTCGAGACCTTGCTGGGGAACGGCGCGCATGTCCGGAGAGAGGAGGAGCCCGGCCAGGCCGGTCGCTCCGCCCGCCGCCACGAGGACCGCGTCCCTGGTTGTCGGGAAGGAAGCTGCCGCCGCGGGTCGGGCGGTGGTGATAGCTGCGGCGAGCGTGGCAGCGAGCGCGACGGTCAGCGCGACGGTCAGCGTGGCGGCGAGCAGGCAGGCCCCGGTGGGCGCCGCCGCGGGCAGGCGGGGCGTTGCGAGAGCGCGCGGGGGCCTCGGTGCGGTCCGCCGGAAAGGTGACAAGACGAGCCTCCTGGGACGCGGGTCTTGGGCTTCGACCCGCGGGCCATCATAGCCGACACGCGGGTCAAACGGGTAAGATGCCCGGGACCCCCGCGGCGCATCCCCCACGGCGGCCGGGGTCCCTGCCCACGCCACAAGGGAGGAAGGATGCGGTACCGGATTCTTGGCCGCAGCGGGCTTCGCGTGTCCGAGCTCTGCCTGGGGACCATGACCTTCGGCGAGGACTGGGGATGGGGCGCTTCGCGCGAGGAGAGCGCGCGGATGTTCGAGCGCTTCGCCTCCGCGGGCGGAAACTTCATCGACACCGCCAACAACTACACGAACGGCGCGAGCGAGAAGCTGGTGGGGGAGTTCATCGCCGAGGACCGCGACCGCTTCGTGCTGGCCACCAAGTTCACGATCTCCACCCGCACCGACGATCCCAACGCGAGCGGCAACCACCGCAAGAACATGATGCAGGCCGTCGAGGCCAGCCTCAAGCGGCTGCGCACCGACCGCATCGACCTCTACTGGCTCCACATGTGGGACTTCACCACGCCGATCGAGGAGGTGATGCGGGGCCTGGACGACCTGGTGCGCTCCGGGAAGGTGCTGCACATAGGGGTCTCGGATACCCCGGCCTGGATCGTGTCCCGCGCCAACACCCTCGCCGAGCAGCGCGGCTGGTCGCGTTTCGTGGCTCTGCAGGTGCCCTACAGCCTGGCGCGCCGCGATGTGGAGCGCGAGCTGCTCCCCATGGCGAAGGCCTTCGACATGGCGGTCACTCCCTGGGGGCTTCTGGCGGCGGGGCTCCTCACCGGCAAGTACCGGCTCCCGGACGGGGAGCCCCGGCGGCGCAAGCCGGAGGACTTCCCCGAGGGGCAAGCCCGCCTCGCCGACGCAGTGGTGGAGGTGGCAACGGAGCTCAAGCGCCCCGCCGCGCAGGTGGCCATCAACTGGGTGCGGGCTCAGGAGCATCGAGCACAGATCGTCCCGATCCTGGGCGCGCGCAGCCTGACCCAGCTCAAGGACAACATGGCCTGTCTGGATTGGGAGCTTGCCCCCGAGCATGCGAAGAGGCTGGAGGCGGCCACCGGCTTCGAGGCGGGGTTCCCGCATGATTTCCTCGGCGCGGACGCCATCCGCAAGCTGGTCTACGGCGACACCCGCGACCAGGTCGACGATCCGCGGCGCGGGCACCGGGCCTGATCCGGTCGCCCTTCCCGCCCCGGCGTTATAGAATCCGCGCCGGGAGGAATCCGTGATGACCCAGCTCGGCACCGAAGCCCGTCCGCTGCGGGTGGCCATCGTGGGGAGCGGTCCCGCCGGCTTCTACGCCGCGGAAGCGCTCCTCAAGTCCGCGACCAGCGTGCGCGTCGACATGTTCGACCGGCTCCCCACGCCCTACGGGCTGGTGCGGGGAGGTGTCGCCCCCGATCACCAGAAGATCAAGAGCGTGATCAAGGTCTACGAGCGCATTGCAGCCCAGGACCGCTTCGCGTTCTGGGGCAATGTCACCATCGGCCGCGACCTGACCCTCGAGGAGCTGCGCCGCTTCTACGACGCGGTACTCTTCGCCTCGGGCGCGGAGAGCGACCGCCGTCTGGGCATTCCCGGCGAGGACCTCCCCGGAAGCCACACCGCCACCGAGTTCGTGGGCTGGTACAACGGCCACCCCGACTACAGAGGCCGGGTCTTCGACCTGGCCGCGGAGAAGGCGGTGGTGGCGGGCCAGGGCAATGTGGCCATGGATGTGAGCCGGATCCTCGCCAAGACGCCGGAAGAGCTCATGGACTCGGACATCGCCGCCCACGCCCTGGACGCGCTGACGCACAGCGCGGTGCGGGAGGTGCATGTCGTGGGGCGGCGCGGTCCCGTGCAGGCCAAGCTCACTCCGCCCGAGCTCAAGGAGATCGGCGAGCTGGCCGCCTGCGATGTGGTGGTGGACCCGGCGGAGCTCGTTCTCGATCCCGCGAGCCAGGCCGAGCTGGACGATCCGGAGAACACCCACAGCCGGAAGAATCTCGCCCTCATGCGCGAGTTCTCGGAGCGCCCCGCCCCGACCAGGCCCCGGCGCTATCACCTGCGCTTCTTCCTGAGCCCGGTGGAGCTGCGCGGGAACGGCCGCGTGGAGGAGGTGGTGCTGGAGCGGAACCGCCTCACCGGCGAGCCCGGCAGGCTCAAGGCCGTGGGCACCGGCGAGCGCATCACCCAGGACTGCCGCCTCTTTTTCCGCAGCGTGGGCTACCGTGGGGTGGCGATCCCCGGCGTTTCTTTCGACGAGCGCGCCGGCGTGATCCCCAACCGCGATGGCCGGGTGCTCGAGGGCGAAAGGATCCTGCCCGGCCTCTATGTCGCGGGGTGGATCAAGCGCGGGCCCTCGGGGGTGATCGGCACCAACAAGCCTTGCAGCGCGGCCACCGTCGAGGTGCTGCTGGCCGACCTGGACCGCCTCGAGCCCTGTCCCTCCCCCGACGGGCCGGCCCTGGCGGAGACCCTGCGGGACCGCGGGGTGCGGGTCGTGACCTTCGAGGACTGGAAGAAGATCGACGCGGCCGAGATTGCGGGCGGACAGGCTAAAGGCAAGCCTCGCGAGAAGTTAACCACTGTGGCCGAGATGCTGGCCCTGCTGGATTAAAGCCTCGGCGCGCCCTTCCGTCCGTCCTGCCATGAAGATTCCCCTGGCCCGGCGTAACATCAGAGTGATATCATTAGTATATCAGACCTGAAGGCGGGATGCCCCCGCCGTCAGAGGAGGACATCGATGATCCAGGAACGCGCAGGCAAGCATGTCTCGGGCTACGGACCGCTCTTTCTCGGCCTCGTGATCATGATCGGCTCCGCCATCGCTCTCGTTCCGGCGGCGAAGATCGGGCCCGTCCCGATCGTGGCCGCGGTGGTGGGGGTCGTGATCGGGTTCTTCATCCTGACCGGTCTCTTCGTCGTGAACCCGAACGAGTCCAAGGTGCTCCAGCTCTTCGGCCAATACGCGGGGACCGCCAAGATCGCCGGGCTGCGCTGGGCGAACCCCTTCTACTCCAAGCGCAAGGTCTCGGTGCGGGTGCGCAACTTCGAGACAGGGAAGCTCAAGGTCAACGACCTGAGCGCCAACCCGATCGAGATCGGATGCGTGGTGGTGTGGCGGGTGGTGGACACCGCCGAGGCGCTCTTCAATGTGAACGACTTCGAGGACTTCGTGCATGTTCAGAGCGAGGCGGCGCTGCGCAACCTCGCCACCGGCTACCCCTATGTCTCCCACGAAGGGGAGATGTCCCTGTCCGGCAACATCGCGGAAGTGTCCAAGCGGCTGCGCGATGAGATCCACGAGCGGCTCTCCCAGGCCGGCGTGGAGGTCATGGAGGCACGCATCAGCCACCTGGCCTACGCGCAGGAGATCGCCGCCGCGATGCTCCAGCGCCAGCAGGCCGCCGCGGTGGTCGCCGCCCGACAGAAGATCGTGGAGGGCGCGGTGGGCATGGTGGAGCACGCGCTGGAGATGCTCTCGCAGAAGAATGTGATCCACCTCGACGAGGAGCGCAAGGCGGCGATGGTGTCGAACCTGCTGGTCGTGCTCTGCAGCGACCGCCACACCCAGCCCGTGGTCAACACCGGGAGCCTCTACCAGTAGGCGGTCATGGCCGAGCGCAAGGGGTTCCCGCTCCGCATCGATCCCGAGCTCTACGAGGCCCTGCGCCGGTGGGCCGACGACGAGCTGCGGAGCGTGAACGCCCAGATCGAGTTCCTTCTCGCCCGCGCGCTGCGGGAGGCCGGGCGGGCGCCCCGCCCCGGGAGCCCCCGCGGCGCGCCGGGAGGGAAGGAAGGGGACCGCCCCTAGAAGGACCAGTTCACGATCGGAAGGACCGGGAGCTTCTCCTTGTCCCTGACGATGTTCAGGATCCCCACCTGGAGGCCGTAGAGCGTGTCGGTCATGTTGAAGAAGCCCAGCTGCAGGCCGTTCATGGAGTGGGTGACATTGACCGCGCCCAAGAGGAACCCCTTGCCGTCCTTGGCCCCGTTGTAGAAGCCGGACTGGAAGCCGAGCATGCGGCCATCCACCATGTTCACGAAGTTGTCCTGCCAGCCGGTGAAGTTCCCACCGGTCATCCCGACCACGCCGTGCTGCAGGCCGGTCGTGTGCCCGGTGGTCCGGTTAACCAGCCCCAGATCGAGTCCGGTCATGTTCCGGTTCACGCCGTAGAGCAGGTTGAGGCGCAGCCCCAGAATCGACATCTCCTCCGGGACGATCTGCACCGGCGAGAAGAGTGCGATCTGGATGGGCTTGGTTCCGCCGGCTTCTTCCGCCCAGCTTGCTCCGGCGGCACCGAGAACGACCACTATCGTCAGGGCGATGAACACGACACGCCGCATAGCTCCTCCTCGAATCGATTGTCTGTGACGTGACCGGGATGTGCAGGCAAGTCTACACGCCGTATGCTGCCGGGAACAGGCGGCGGACTCGGCAGACCCGTCCCCCCCCGCGCGTCGGCCCCAATCGCCGCGCGGGCGTGAGGTTGAAGGAGCGTCGCAGACGGAGGTCGCTTGGCACGGTCCTTGAACTGGCTCGGTTCCGTACCGACGCGCGGTCACCCTTGACGCAAGCGCCGCGCGGGGAGGCCGGTTCATGCGACGACGGAAATGGCTGAGCGCAACTCTCTCGGTAGCGATCCTGGTCCAACAGGGCTGCGCTGCGGCCGGCCTGGATCGCAGGCTCACCGCGCCCAGTGAGTACAACACGCTGGACCGGCAGGCGCCGTTCTTGAAGGTGCACCTCAAGAACGGCGGGCTGTTCATTCTCTCCCGATGGGACATCGATGATGCTTCATCGATGATCCAGGGAGAAGGGCGTCTCTTCGATCCCGCCCGCAGGCTTGTCGCAACCGGCGCCATGCAGGCCATGGTGGATTCGGTGGCGGTTTTCGAGACCAATACCGCCGGCAGCGGCGGCGCGGTCGCTGCCATGACAATCCTCACAGGCGTCTCTCTGGTGTTGACCGCCTACTGCATTGCCAATCCCAAGGCGTGCTTCGGTTCGTGTCCGACCTTCTACGTGACCGACGGTGAGAGGCCGATGCTGCAGGCCGAGGGGTTCTCGGCGAGCGTTGCTCCCTCGCTGGAGGCGAGCGACATCGACGCGCTGTATCGCGCGCGTCCGGCCGGACGCCGGGTCACGGTCACGATGACCAACGAGGCCCTGGAGACCCATGTCGTGCGCTCGGCGGACTTGTTCATCGCCGCCCGTCAGGAAGGCGAGCGGGTATTCGTGACGCCGGAGCGGCGATTCTGGGCGACCACGCGCACGGTTCCTCCCTCCGTCAGTTGCGGACCGGAGGGGGACTGCTCGGATGAACTTGCCGCGTTCGATGGGCGCGAGCGCATCAGCGTCTCCGATTCCACCGATCTCGCTGCGCGCGAGAACCTCGATCTGACCTTCGAGACCCCGCCCGGCGGACCCTGCGGTCTCGTGATCGCCACCCGCCAGTCGCTGCTCAGCACCTATCTCTTCTACCAGGCGCTGGCCTACATGGGTCGGTCGGCGGGGGAATGGCTGGCCCGGCTGGAGCGCGGCGAGGCCGGGGTGCGCAGGAGCTTCTCCGCGGTGGATGGGTTGCTGGGCAAGATCGAGGTGCTCGTCGATCGCGACGGCGCGTGGGTTCCGGCCGGATCCACTGGCGAGCCGGGACCGCTGGCCACCGATGTTGTTCTGATGCCTCTCGCCGAGGTGCCGAGCGGCCCCGTGCGCCTGCGGTTACGCATGACGCGCGGCCTGCACCGCATCGATTGGGTCGCGTTGGTCCCATTGGAGCGCGAGGTGACGCCGGAGCGGGTCCCGCCGTCCTCGGTGCGGCGCCTCGACGAGCCCGGCCCGGAGCTGCGCGAGGTGCTCATTGATTCGACGCGCACGCTGGTCACGCTGCCGGGAGACCGGTACCGGTTGGAGTACGAGCTGCCGGGGGAGGCCACGGGCTACGAACTCTTCCTGGTGAGCCGCGGCTACTACCTGGAGTGGATCCGCGAGGAGTGGTTGGAGGAGGAGAACCCGCTGGCGTTGGCGCAGCTCTTACTGAGCCCCGCTCAGACCATGCGCGCCCTCGCGCCGGCGTTCAAGAAGGTGGAGCCGAAGATGGAGGCCTCCTTCTGGGGGAGCCGTTATGCGAATCCGTGATCTCGCGGCGCTGGCCGCACTCGCGGCCCCGCTCGGGAGCTGCGCGTCCACCACCGCTCCTCCCGGTTGGCTCCCCGGCCCGACCGGAGCCCAAGAGGATCCCTACGGCGGGTGGGTGACCATGGATATCTGGGAGGGCGATCACAGGATCGGGAGAGAGGGCGAGCTGATCGCGGTCGCTGCCGACAGCCTGTTCATCCTGGAGGGGGCGCGCCTGATGGCCATCGAGCGGTATCGAATCGTGTCCGCCACCTTGGACCGATATGCGCCGGCAGCCGGATCGATGGCATTGTGGTGGCACGCGTGGGCCAAGACGATCC
>CAZWKH010000120.1:0-7785 GCA_964633885.1 uncultured bacterium
GATGTTGCCCGGCAGGAAGACCTGCGCACCGACCGCGTCGATGGGGAAATCCCAGCCGTTGCCGGTCACGTTCCAGTACAGCTCGTCGTGTTCGTCGAAGAACCCGAGCTGGCGGTCGCTGCGGTACACGATCGTGTACGTGTGCACGCCGGGCGGGAGGTACACGTCGGCGGCGCCGATGCGGATGCGCACGCCGTTGGCGAGTCGCTCGAGCGCGTACGGTTCGACGCGCCCGTCGCGCCGCACCGTGAGCACTTCGAATCCCGTCACCACCCGCCGGCCGCGCCTATGCCGCAGCCCTGGCCGCCACGGCGCTCCTGCTCCTGCTGCCGGTGCTGACCGTCCCCTTCCCGCCGCTCGTGGACTACCCGAACCACCTCGCGGAAGGCTTCATCCTGGCCCACATCGGGGACTCGCCGAGGCTCCAGGCCAACTACCAGACGGTCTTCGCGCCGTTCCCGAACCTGGCAGCCACCCTCACCCTCCCTCTTCTGATGCAGGCCCTGCCGCCCCTGGCCGCCGGCAAGGCGCTTCTCACGCTCATCCTGCTCCTCTGGGTGGCGGGCGCCCACCTCTTCGCCCGGGCCGTGGTCGGGCGCAGCTCCTGGCTCGCCGTGCCCATCGCCCTGATGGCGTACAACTCGTCCTTCTACTATGGATTCCTCAACTACGCCATGAGCGTCCCCATCTTCCTGATCGCCTTCGCCGCCTGGTTGAGCTGGCGCTCCTCCATGGGTCCGGGGCGCTTTCTCCTTCTCACCCTACTCGCCTGTCTCTGCTATCTGGGCCATTTCTCCGCCTATGCCTTCCTCGGGTTGGGCTGCGCGACGACCCTCGCCGTCGAGGCCCTCTCCGCGCGCCGCCTGCCCCGTTCGCGGCTACTCGCGCTCCTGCCTCTCCTGCCTCCGGTCGCGCTCTTCCTCACCTACATGGGGGGGAGCGGCGAGGTGGGCGGGGTGATCTGGGGGGATCCCGTCGAGAAGTCCATTTCCTTTCTCTCCCCTCTCATCGGCTACGACCGCCGCGTGGATGCCGCGGTACTCCTGCTGACCGCGGCCGCCTTGCTGCTTGTGTGGCGCGCGGCCTACGGCCGTACCCTGCGTCGACCCATCCTGGCATGCGGCCTGGCCTTCGCGGCCGCCGTGTTCGCGACCCCCAGGGTGATTCTCACCAGCAGCGGGGCCGACATCCGCTTCGCCCTTCCCGCGCTCATTTGCCTCCTCCTTGCCGCGGACCTCCGGCTGCCGCGCCCTGCGGCCCGCGCCGGCTTCGCCCTGCTGGTGGCGGCCCTCTGCCTCAAGCTCTTCGGCCTGTGGGGGTCCTGGACGGAGCAAAGCCGGGAGATCGCCTGCTCGGTTCGCGCCTTGGCGACGGTCGAGGAGGGGGCGCGCATTCTTCCCATCACCCTGCGCTCGACAGACCCCACCGAGGACAAGAGGCAACGCGGGCTCATCCACTCCGCCCATTACGCCACAGTCCTGCGGGAGGCCCTGGTGCCATCGCTCTTCACCTACGCCTCCCAGCAGATCGTGCGCTTGAAGGGGCCCTCCACCGGGCGCATCGCCGCGCTGTCCGAGACGGCCGATCCCGCGAGCGTGGACTGGACCGCGATCCAGGACGGCTACGATTACCTCTGGGCGGGGCGCTTCACCCCCGCCTTCGCCGCCCAGGCCGGGCGGATCGCCGGTAAGGCCCGGGAATGTCCACAGGGCGCGCTCTGGAGGATCCGCCGGGCCGCTCCATCCTGATCGGATCCCGCTTCACCGCGCCCCGCGATGCGGACGCTCTCAGTCCCCGCGCCGCAGGTACTCTTCCAGACCCAGGTGGGCGGCCTCGAACTCCCGATAGGCCCCCGGGCGGACATAGCGCAGATTGGGCGCATTCTTGCGCTCGGCGATGTCCCGGGTCCAGGGCTCTCCCCGGCCCAAGGCCATTTCCCTCAGGAAGGAGTTCAGCCGGCGGGTGGAGTTCGCCCATCCCGTGTTGGCGAGGGCCCAGGCCCGCGGTCGAAAGCTTCCGCGGCCGTCGATGGCGGCCAGGAGCGCCGGCGCGAGAGCGTCGTCGTCGAAGAGCAGGCCGGTATCTGCGTTCACATGATCCAGATTCACCCCGATGTGGTGACGCGGCACCAGCACCGGAGTGTCGCAGAAGAGGCTCTCGTAGATCGCACGGTTGGCTCCCTCGCGATGGGAGAGGAGCAGAGACACCGCCGAGCGGGAGACGATCTCCGCCACCCGCGACGGGGGAACGAGCTCGAAGAGGGTACACTGCTCCGCCACACCCCAGCGGCGCATCATGGCTTCGATCCGCTCGCGGCGCCATCGCATGGGATAGCCGACCAGGGCGGCGCGCAGCACCCGGCCATGCCGGTCGCGGAGCCTGCGCAGCGCCTCGAAGAGCGCGTGGTGCCGCTTGACCGGGTCCCAGGCCGAGACCATCACCAGGTCGAAGTCGAAGCCCTCGCGCGGGGCGGGCCGGAACTGCCCGGGATCGATCCAGTCGCCCGCGCCCAGGCGCAGGGGCTTCAGGTTCCGGCCATGGGCGAGGAGATACTCGTAGTCCTCCCGCCGCTGCGCGAGCACCACCACCTCCGCTTCGGCGCCCAGGTAGAGCAGGAGCGCCGGATCCTGGTACCCCCAGGTGCTGGGCTCCAGGACCAGCCGGTACCGGTCGAAGAGACGCGCGTGGTCGAAGACCGCTACCAGCTCGGGAAAGGTGGGCGAGTACATCGCCAGCAGCACGCCCTTCTCCCCCTTGGACGGGTCCGGGGACTTGAGCGCCATGAGATTTCCCTGGCGCTCTGGATCCTCCTCCGGCCGGGGCTTGCGGAGCCGCACCCGGTGCTCCAGGGGCACGGCGTCCCAGAACCGCCGCAGGGCGCGGGCCTCACGGGATCGCAGGAACTCCCCGACGAATCCGTTCTCGGCGAGCGGCGCAAGCTCGGACCCGCGGTAGCAGGCCGCGCGGATGAGTCCCTCCGCCTGCAGAACGAGGGTGGGGTTCACCCGCGCCTCACCGGCGTAGCGCCAGGCCCGCTGGAGCCTGGACACCGCCGCCCAACGCCGCCCCAGCGCCATGTCCAGTCGCGCGGCCGCCCCCGCCGCGACACCGTGGAGACGGTGGAGGCCGGGCAGGCGATCGGCCCGCTCGCGGAGCTCGTCGGGCGACCAGTCTATCCACACGGCTCTGCCTCCGGGCGTTTCCCGACGCAGGTGACGAACAGTCCCAAGCGCCTGTGGAGAACGATGAACCCCGCATCCTGCATCTCCGCCGCGATCTCCGCGGCGTTGGAGCGGTGGTGCAGATAGCCCCGGTCGAACTTCCCCAGCCGCACCCCCAGGCCAAGCGCCCAGGGATGGGGATCCACCACCGCCAGACTCCCTCCCGGCCCCAGGAACCTCAGGAACTCCCGAACCAGCTTCGCGCCGTCCCGGACATACTTGCGCGCCGCGCTGCAGATGACGATGTCGAAGCTCTCCGGGGCGAAGGGCAGGGGGATCCCGGAGGCGCGCACCCCGTCCAGCATCGCCCCGACGGTGGCGCACACATCCAGGACTCTCGACCACGGCTCGAGGACGCGGCGCACAAAGGCGGTCCGCCTGCCCAGACCCCAGCCCAGGGCTCCCCTGCGGCGGCCGCTCGCATATGCGGCTCCCGTCCACTCCCGACTCACCGCACGGCCTCCCCATCCCCCACCGCGGATCCCGCCGGTACGGACGCCTCCGAGGCCTCGGTGGTCACCGCCAGGCGATAGAGGGCCAGCCCGGCGGCAGCGAAGATGTACCAGGTGCTGCGGTAGAGGCTGTGTCCGAAGATCGAGGCCGCGAGGAGGAACACGAACCCCGCCATGAGGCCGTCCAGGGCCCCCGCCTCGAACCTCCAGGCGGTGCCACGGCTGCGGAACATCCGCGCCGCGCGCCGGTTCGTGGCCATGGCGATGGTCAAGAAGCCGAGAAAGGCGGCTCCGCCCACCAGCCCCGTCTCGGCGAAGAGCTGAACGAAGAGGTTGTGAGCGTTCAGATAGGACCGCATGCGGCTGGTGGAATAGTCCTCCGCGCTCGCGAAGCCGAAGCACCCCGCGCCGACGCCGAAGAGCGGCCGGTCGCTCACCATGCGCACGCCCTTCTTCCATGCCTCCACCCGGCCCTCCGAGGAGGCGTCCAGCTCCGACCTTCCGATGCTGGCGTAGCGCTCCTGGTACTGCGCGGGCAGAATCTGGTAGATGCCGACGACGAGCAGAACTCCCATCAGTCCGGTCACGAGCCGGTACCGCGACTGCCACCACAGCCACAGGAGCATTCCGAGGAAGGCGACGGCCCCCCCCCGGGATCCAGTGAGGGCGATGGTCCAGAGGAGGAGCGTCACCCCCGCCAGCGCCAGTAGCCGTCCCCAGCGGTTCCGGTCGCGGAGACCCGCAAGCAAAAAAAGCCCGAGGGTCGATCCGAGCGTCGTCGCAAGGGAGTTTGGATCCCCACCGACGCTGGTCAACCCGTGCGTCCGCTCGATTCCCTGCGCGAACACCGCGCCGCCGGAGTAAAAGGAGCGCAGCGACATCTGTCCCATGTAGAAGATGAGGACCAAATAGGTCCACACCCAGGCGCGCATGAGTCCTCGTGTGCGCGCCATGTGGACGATCATGAGGTAGTAGGCGAAGAGCTTGACGAGATCAACGAAGACATTCACCGAGTGGGTCGGCCAGTAGGAGGCGGGCACGGAGATGGCCACCGCACCCAGGAAGACCACGAACCAGCGGGTCTGGCCGGAGCGGTCCACCAGGAGCTTGCCTTCGCGGCGGACCATCTCGATGGCCATGGCGGCCAGGGCCACCACGGCCATGGTCCGCTCGAGCCGCAGCACCCCCAGGGCCGGGTAGAGTTCCCCCGGGCGCAGCAGGTCCACTGCGGTGTAGAGCAGGAGGCCCAGGTAGGGGCGGGCGAGGACGAGCACCACCCCGGTTATACCGGCCAGCGCGCCCAGAATCTGGATGGGACGGACCACGATGGTGGCCAGCCCCACCAGCACACAGAATCCGACGATGGCGAGCAAGATCGCGATGCGCCTCGCGCCACGAGTGACCAACACGGTCTCGTGGAGACCGGGACCGGATCCCGGAGGGCGGCTCGCGGAGAGGTCGCGCTCAGACATGGCCTGCCGCCTTGGAGATGCCGCGGAAGCGGGCGAACTCGGGGAGTCCGCGCCAGAAGCCGATGAGAAGGCCCAGGTGGATCGCGCCCAGGGCCATGGCCACCCGCAGCGAGTCCGAGCGGGGCCTTGCCCAGCGCCTGCCCTCGAAGAGGAGCGCGCCCAGCCAGAGCGCCAGGAGGATCGCCATGGCCGCCGCGCCCCGCGCGGGACCCGCGAGCACGGGAAGCAGGATCCACAGCAGGGCCGCGCCGCTCAGGGCAAGCAGCGACCAGGGCGCCGTGGAGGGGTGTCGTGCAAAGAGGTGGGCGCGTCCGCGTCCGTAGCGCAGCATCTGCTGCCACAGTCCGGCGAGCGTTCCGCGCGGCCGGTAGTGCACGGCGAGGTCGGGGTGGTGGTAGGCCCGGCATCCCTCTTCGTGGACCCGATGGTTGAACTCCACATCCTCGCAGGCGTCGAAGCGTTCGTCGTAGCCGCCCAATCGACGGAGGAGGTCCCGCCGGTAGGCCGCCCCCGCGGAGCGGGGATCGGCGTAGCCGGGATCGTTGCGGTAGATCTCCGAACCCCGCTTGTGACCCAGCGGTGAGTGCCGGGCCGCCGCGATGGCTCTTCCCCATCCCTCCTCGGCGAGATCCACGAGGGGCTGGGGGCGGCAGAGGCAGTCCACGCCGGTCGAGGCAAAGAGCTCCACGAGCCGCACCAGGTAGTCCGCCCGCGGGAGCGCGCAATGTCCGTCCAGAAAGATCACGAACTCTCCCCGCGCGCGAGCCGCGCCCGCGTTGCGCCCCGCGCTGCTGCGGCGGCCGGGGTTGGGGACGAGGAGCAGCGCGGGCCAGGCGGCCGCGCGGTCACGGACCAGCTCGACCGTGCCGTCGGTGGACCCGCCGTCGGACACCACCACCTCGAAACCGCCCTCCGGGGGGGTCTGGACGCGCAACTGGTCCAGGAGCCGGCCCAGGTCCCGCACCTCGTCGAGGACCGGTACCACCACGGAGACGCGGGGGGGGCTTCCCGACGCAGGCGCCGCCATCCGGCTACGCGCCGTCTCCTCGGGAGGTCCGGCCATAGCCGTAGTCATAGTAGTTGCGCGGATGATAGTAGTCGGGCGCCGCCTCGCGGGCGTTGCCCACGACCAGCCCGAGGATCCGCCCGCCCATTCCCAGGCAGAGTTCCCGCGCGCGGGTGAGGTGCGGACGCGGGGTCTTGCCCGCCATCACCACCAGCAGCACGGCGTCGGAGAGGGGCACCAGGGCAGCGGCGTCGGCCACCGGCACCAGCGGCGGCGCGTCGAGCAGGATGATGTCGTAGCGCGCGCGGAGCGAGGCGAAGACATCCTCCACCCGGGGCGAGTCGAGCACCTTTCCCGGCGACTCGCGCAGCGTGCCAGCGAGCAGGAGATCCAGATTGGGCAGAGGAGTGCCCTGGATGGCCTCTTGCTCTCCGCAGCGGCCGTGGAGCAGATCGGCGAATCCACGCTCCGGGGTGATGTCGAAGTGGGTGTGGAGATGCGGGCGCCGGAAGTCGCAGTCTACCGCCAGTACCTTGCGGTCGGGATGCAACGCGATGGTGGCGGCCAGATAGGCCACCGTGGTGGTCTTCCCCTCCCCGCCCACGGCGCTGGTGACCAGGATCGTCTTCAGGTTTTCCTTGCGGGAGAGCCTCCAGACCCGGGATTGGAGCTTGCGCACCTCGGTGGCCACCGGCCAGTCCTGGTGCATCGCATCGAGCACTCTCATTGTGCCAGGCCCTCGGTGGGCTCCACCGCTTGGACGGGGGTCACCGACGCTCCCAGGCCCGGGAACACGGTGGCGCGAATGGTGAAGAAGGCCACGGTCAGGAGCACCACCGCGGCCAGGGTGACCGGGAGCCAGTAGCGGCGCAGGCCGCTCGGCGCGGCCACCGCCTCGTCGAGGAGCGGCAGCGTGCCCAGCACCGGCTCCGGCGCGACCCGCTGGATGTCCTCGAGGGATCGCAGGGTCGGGTCCAGCATCTCGGTCAGAAAGGCGAAGCCCACCCCCAGGACCGGTCCCAGGAGCAGGGCGAAGACGAGGATCTTCTTCCGGTTGGGCCAGCTCGGCTCGAGCGGGAGCTGCGCGGGATCCACGATCTCGATGCGCAGGCCCAGGTCGGTGGTCTCCACCGCCTGCGAGATGTCGCTGGCAATCATCTGGGCCTGGAAGGACTGGAGGAGCTGGCGGTTGCGTTCCACCTCGCTCTGGAGCCGGGTCAACTCGATGTTGGCCGCCGGCTGCGAGCGGGCGGACTGGGTCAGGGCGTCGATGGAGCGCTTGAGGGTGTCCGCCGCGTTGCGCTGCGCGGTGGCGTCGATGTCCGCGAACACATAGGCGGCCAGGGAGCGCCGGTCCTCCGCCTTCGCGTCCGGGCGGATCGCCTCCGCCTTGCTCTCCAGGGCCTGATAGAGCTGGGTTCGCGCGCCGGCCAGGCTCGCGGTCGCGGAGGAGAGGCCGCCGGGGCTCGTCCCCGGGCTGAGTTCCGCCTCCATCTTGCGGTCGAGGGCGTTGCGGAACTTGTCGACGAGGCCGGCGATGTCCGCGTCCTGGCGGAGCAGGGTCTCCGATGTCGCGATCCCGGCGTCGGAGGCGGCGCGGACGTCGGAGGCACGTCGAGCACGGGTGGCCACCA
>CAZWKH010000121.1:0-7753 GCA_964633885.1 uncultured bacterium
CGAAGGGAGAGGAGTCGGTTCCTGTCCCGCAACAGATTATGAAGTGAGGGGTGATCAACCGGATGGCTGGAATTCGCGTCAAAGAAGGGGAGTCCTTTGAAGGGGCTCTTCGACGCTTCAAGAAGAAGTGCGAGAAGGCGGGGATCCTCTCGGATCTGCGCCGGCATCAGCATTTCGAGAAGCCCAGCGAACGCCGCAAGCGCAAGGTCGCGGCGGCGCGGCGCAAGATGATGAAGCAGCAAGCTCAGCAGATGGGCTAGCTTCCTCGCGCCGCGGTCCGACAGTCGAAATCGTCCCCGAGCGGCGCTGCTAGCTTGTATGCGGCGGCGCGGCCCGAGGGGTCTTCAGGACGGAGCCCGACTCGACGAGCGGGCTCCGTTCTTTCCTCAGGTCTGGAGCAATCAATTTGCATCCGGAGACCGCTCCTCCCACCGCGCCGGGCCGGATCCCCCTCGGGGGCGAACCGCCGGAAGATGGGCTCGAGCTGCTCGAGTTCCCGCGCCTGCGGGATGTCTTGAGCGGGCTCGCATCCTCCTATGCGGGACAGCGCCGCCTGGAGGCGCTCCTGCCCTTCTCCGATCGCCGCGCCGCAGAGGAGACCCTCGCCCTGGTTTCCGCCCTGCGTCGCCGCCACGAGGAGGGCCGCGGCCTTCCCCCCTTCGAGATCGGCGACCTGCGGTCCGTCTTCTCGCGTCTGCGCGCCGAGGGAGCACTGCTCACCCCGGAAGAGTTCCTCCTGCTCGCCCCGCTGCTCGCCTCCCTGCGCGTGGCCAAGAATGTCCTGGGCGCGGCGCGGGAGAGCGCCCCGGAGCTCGCCGCGCTGGGCGATCCGCTCTCGCCCTTCCCGCACCTCGAGCGGGCGCTGGAGGCGACCTTCGATCCGAGCGGCGAGATCAAGGACTCCGCAAGCCCCGACCTGCGCCGCATCCGTCGCGAGAGGGAGACGCGCCGCGAGCGCCTGCGGGCGCGGATGGAACGGCTCGCCGCCAAGCTGGTGGACCAGGACGCGGGGTCGCTGGTCACCCTGCGCGAGGGGCGCTATGTCCTGGCCGTGCCCCAGTCCCACAAGGCCCGCACCCCAGGCATCGTGCAGGACCGCTCGGCCTCCGGCCAGACCTTCTTCATCGAGCCCATGGAGATCGTGGAGGAGAACAACGGGCTCCGCGAGATGGACGCCGAGGAGCGCGCGGAGATCCGCCGCATCCTAGCCGATCTCACGAAGCGTTTCTTCCTCGAGCGCGAGACCCTGGAGGTGGACGCGGAGCGGATCGCGGTGCTGGACACTCTGCGGGCCCGGGCATTGCTCGCCATGCGCTGGGGCGGCGAGCGGCCGGCCCTGACCGACGCGCGGCGGCTGCGCCTGGTGGGAGCGCGGCACCCGCTCCTCCTGGAGGCCCGCCGGACGGGGGGGGATCTCGCCGTCGCCAGGGATGCAGTGGTGCCCCTCGAGGTGTCCCTCGACGGGACCACGCGGCTCCTGCTCCTGACCGGTCCCAACATGGGCGGGAAGACCGTCGCCCTGAAAGCGGTGGGTCTCCTGAGCGCCATGGCCCAGTCGGGCTGCCTCATCCCCGCAGACCCGGAATGCGAGCTTCCCTGGGTGGAGCGCTGGGTGGTGAGCCTGGGGGATGAGCAGAGTCTGGAGGCGGACCTGAGCACCTTCGGCGCGCACCTCAAGCGCTGGGGGGAGGCGCTGCGTGCGGCGGGGCCCCGCACCCTGGTGCTGCTGGACGAGCTGGGTTCGGGGACGGACCCCGCCGAGGGCTCGGCGCTGGCCCAGAGCGTGCTCGAGCGGCTGCTCGAGAAAGAGACCATGGGGCTCGTCACCACCCACCTGGGATCGCTCAAGGGTTTCGCCGCCTCCGCGGAAGGACTGCAGAACGCCTCGATGGTCTTCGACCCCGACACGCGCCGGCCCACCTACCGCCTCGCGGTGGGGGTGCCCGGCAAGAGCCACGCCCTCGAGATGGCCCGGCGACTGGGCTTCCCCGAGGAGCGGGTGGCCCGCGCGGAGGCGCTCCTGCCCCAGGAGGAGAGGGATGTGAGCCGGCTCCTGGACGAGCTGGCGGAGGAGCGGCGCCGGCTCGCCGCGGCCCGCCAGGATGCGGAGCTTGCGCTGGGCAATGCGCAGTCCCTGGAGCGCGAGCGCAGGGAAGGTCTGGACAGGCTTCTGCAGGAGCGCGGCGCCCTGCGGGCCAAGGCCGCGCGCCAGGCCCGCGAGATCCTTCGCCGCGCCGAGGAATCCGCGCGCCACACCGAGACCCAGCTGCGCCAGAAGACGCGGCTCACCGAGGCCGAGCGTCGCGAGATGGCCCGGGACCACGCGAGGGAGCAGGCGCAACTGGCCCGTCTCGAGGCGCCGCGCAAGGCGGCGCCTCGGGGAAGCGTCCCGGACCGCGTACGGGAAGGGGAACGCTACTGGGCGGAGGCCCTGGGTCGTGAAGTGGAGATCGCCCGGGCTCCGGACGCAGCCGGGCGGGTGCTGGTCGTTCAGGGGGGCCTCCGTGTGGAGCTTCCCCTCGAGACCCTGCGCATCGTCACCACCGACCCGGCGCAGGAGGAGGCAAGGGTGCCGCGCCCCGGGGGAGTCACCATCCCGGAGGTGGAGCGTCCTCCCGTGGAGGTGGACCTGCGGGGGATGCGCGCGGATGAGGCCATCGACATGCTGGACCGGGCCCTGGACCAGGCGATCCTGGCCGGGCTCAGGGAGATCCGGGTCATCCACGGCAAGGGGACCGGAGCGCTGCGCGAGGTGGTGCGGGACTACTGCCGCGGCCACGCGGGGGTGGCTTCGACCCGCCTGGCGGACCAGTGGGACGGTGGAACCGGAGCCACGGTGATCCAGTTGGAAGGCTAGAGCACCGGGGCGGCTGCGCCGTCCCGGGATGGAGCGTGGAAGCGCAAGGGCATGAAGTACCCGTCGGAACTGATCGAGCGCGTGCGGGAGGCCAGCGACATCCTGTCGGTGGTGTCCGAGCATGTCCAGCTCAAGCGGGCGGGGCGGACCTGGAAGGCCCTCTGCCCCTTCCACCAGGAGAAGACCCCTTCCTTCACCGTCAACCCCGACCGGCAGATCTTCAAGTGCTTCGGCTGCGGCGAGGGCGGGGATGTGTTCCGCTTCCTGATGGGCTTCGAGAAGATGTCCTTCCCGGAGGCGGTGGAGCACCTCGCCGCGAAGGCCGGTATCCCCCTGCCCCAGAAGGGCTGGACGGGGCCCGAGGAGGAGAGCGTCTACCCGCCCCTGGAGTGGGCCGCGAGCTTCTTCCGGCGGGAGCTGTCGGGCCGGACGGGGGAGGCGGCCCGCAAGTACCTGGAACGGCGGGCGCTCGGTCCTGCCGTCCAGGAGCGGTTCGGCCTCGGCTGGGCCCCGCCCGGCTGGTCGAACCTGTTGGAAGCGGCCGGAAAGCGGTATTCTCTTTCGCTCCTCGAACGGGCGGGGCTGGTGATCCCCAACGACCGGGGCGGCCACTACGACCGCTTCCGGGGGCGGGTCGTGATTCCCATCCGCTCGGCCCTGGGCCGCACCATCGGCTTCGGCGCGCGCGCCATGGGGGACGAGGAACCGAAGTACCTGAACAGCCCGGAGACGGAAGTCTTCTCAAAAGGGCGTGTCCTCTACGGCCTGTCGGAAGCGAAAGAGGCGCTCAAGGAGACGGAAGAGGCGCTGGTGGTGGAGGGGTACATGGACGCCCTCACCCTGGCCCAGGCCGGTTTCCGGCAGGTGGTGGCCTCCTGCGGAACGGCCTTCACCGAGGACCAGGCGCGGGTGTTGCGCCGCTATGTGGACAGGGTGGTCCTCCTCTTCGACGGCGATCTCGCCGGGATCCGGGCGGCGTGGAAGAGCGCGGGGGTGTTCCTGGGACAGGGCCTGGAAGTGCGCGTGATCGCCCTTCCCGACGGGCATGACCCCGATTCGTTCGTGCGCGAGAAGGGCGCCGAGGCCATGGAGTCGCTGCGGGCGGCGGCCCCGGGGGTGGTGCGCTTCGCCCAGGAGACGCTCCTGGGGCGGCTCGAGAAGCGCGAGGACCTGGTCAAGGCCCTCGCCTACCTGGGGGCGCGGATCGACGACCCGATCCGCCGCAGGATCCTCCTGCAGGAGGCGGCGGAGCGGTTCCGCTTCGACGAGGCGACTCTGGTGCGGGAGGCGGCACGGCAGCGTGGCGAGGCGGGCGGCGCGGGGCGGGGTGGGGCGGCGAAGGCTCCCGCAGCGCAGGAGGTGCGGGACCGGCTGGGCCGGCTGTATGTGGCCTGGGCCTTCGGCGCGGCCGAGGTCTCGGAGGAGGAGCTTCTTCCGGAAGAGGCGCTTCGGGAGGCCGGGCTGCAGGAACTCTACGCGCGCTGGCGATCGCTGCGGGCGGAGCATTCCGCGAGCGCGCTGGCGCGTCTCATGGAGGACGAGACCCTGCGGCCCCTGGCCGCGGAGGTCCTGGCCGAAGACGACGAGGGGACGGGCATCGAGGCGGTGGCGGCCCGGCTGCGCGAACGGGTGAACCGGGCGCGGGGCGCCGAGCTGCATGAGGCGATTCGGGACGCGGAATCGCGAGGGGATGAGGCCTCGGTGGAGCGGTTGCTGAGAGAGCTGCAGGAGTTGAAGGGGAGCGAGCGGTAGCGGTCGCGCAGACCGGGCCGCCCCAGGGCTCCGGATGCGGCAAGGAGGAACGGGTTTGGCAGAGAAGAAAGCACCCAAGTCCAAGGCGCGCAAGGCGGGCGCATCGGGCCGCGAGAACCCGCGGCTCAAGGAGCTCAAGACCCTGGCGCTCCGCCAGGGATATGTGACCTACGACCAGCTCGACGAGTATGTCGGCGCGGACACCGAGAAGGTGGAACTCGTCGACCAGATGGAGGAGGTCTACCAGGCTCTCTCCGAGATGCAGATCGAGGTCTTCGACTCCCAGGAGGAGGCGCAGGCCAAGCTCAAGAAGGCGCGCCGCCGGGACGAGAAGGGTGCGGACGAGAAGACCACCGGCACCCCGCCCGTCCGTTACGACGACCCCGTACGCATGTACCTGCGCGAGATGGGCAAGGTGCCGCTCCTGGACCGCGAGGGCGAGGTGACCATCGCCAAACGCATCGAGGAGGCGGAGATCCACATCCTGCGCGCGCTCTTCCGGGCGGCGCCGGCGGTGAAGGAACTCCTGGACCTGGGGGCGAAGGTCAAGGCCGAGGAGATGCGCCTTGACGACTACATCCAGGTGGATGTGGGCACGACCGGCGAGGCGGCGGGAAAGAGGCAGCGCGAGAAGGTGGCGCGGCTCCTCACCCAGGTCGCGCGGACCCAGACCGAGCTCCTGCGGCTCAAGGCGCAGCGCACGGGGAACTTCTCCCGCAAGAAGCAGGAGGAGCACCTCGAGAAGATCCGCGACAAGCAGGAGAGGCTCATCGCGCATGTGCGCAGCATGGGTCTCAACCCGAAGCTGGTGGAGCGGCTCTCGCTGTCGCTCAAGAAGCTGCGGAGCGAGCTCAAGGAGCTCGAGTGGGACCTCGGGGAGCTGGAGCACCGCAGCCACCGCACCCTGGACGAGATGGGAGGGCTGGCGCGACGCGCCAAGCGCGGGAAGCGCGACCGGGACGCGGTGGAGGCGGAGACCGGCTACTCCGTCAAGGAGATCTCCGAGATCCTCAAGGAGATGCGCGCCGCCCACCGGCTCATCGCCCGCTTCGAGACCGATCAGCGGGTCACCGCCAAGGAGCTGGACGAGGTGGTGGACACCATCCAGCGCGGCGAGCGCGACCGGGAGAAGGCCAAGGCGGAGATGATCGAGGCCAACGTGCGGTTGGTCATCTCGATCGCCAAGCGGTACACGAACCGCGGCCTGGAGTTCCTGGACCTGATCCAGGAGGGGAACTCCGGCCTCATGCGCGCGGTGGACAAGTTCGACTACCGCAAGGGGTACAAGTTCTCGACCTACGCGACCTGGTGGATCCGCCAGGCCATCACCCGGGCCATCGCCGACCAGGCGCGGACCATCCGCGTGCCGGTGCACATGATCGAGGCCATCAACAAGGTGGTGCGCACCTCGCGCCGTCTGGTGCAGGAGCTGGGGCGCGAGCCGCTGCCCGAGGAGATCGCGGAACGCCTCGACATGCCGGTCGACAAGATCAAGAGCGTGCTCAAGGCGGCGCAGGAGCCCATCTCGCTGGACCGCCCGATCGGCGAGGACGACGACTCCAACCTCGGGGACTTCATCGAGGACACCTCGGTGGTGAACCCGGCCGCCGCCGCCACCAAGGCCATGCTCAAGGAGGATGTGGAGCGGGTGCTCTCCACCCTTACCAAGCGCGAGGCCCTGGTCATCAAGCTGCGCTTCGGGCTGACCGAGGACGGCTGTCCGCGCACCCTGGAAGAGGTCGGCGCGTTCTTCAAGGTGACCCGCGAGCGGATCCGCCAGATCGAGGCCAAGGCGCTGCGCAAGCTCCGCCACCCGACCCGGCGGCGGCGTCTGCGGGCGTTCCTGGACCTGCAGCCCTAGCCCGTCCGGGCGGGACGGAACGGTCGTCCCCGCCCGGCGCCATCGTTTCGGAGGAGGCTACGATGCGAGGATGTGTCACGCGGCTCCTGATCGCCGCAGTGTCGGTCGCGTTGTGGGGGGCCCTGACCCCCGCCGATGCGCAGCTCGGCAAGCTCAAGGACAAGGCCAAGAAGAAGGCCGAGGAGAAGATCGACAAGAAGGTCGACGAGGCGCTCGAGGGCTCGCCTGAGGCTGCGCCCGAGGCGGACGCGGAAGGCGCGGAGGCGGGGGAGAAGGGGGCGGAAGCGGCCCCCGGAGCCGCGGCCTCGGAGGAGATGGCCCTCTACACGAAGTACGACTTCATCCCCGGGGACAAGGTCATCTTCTTCGACGATCTCTCGGGCGAGGAGATCGGCGAGTTTCCCTCCCGGTGGAACCTCGACGAGGGCGTGTTCGAGGTGGTCCAGCAGGGTTCGCGCAGCTGGATCCTGTGCACCGACGAGGGGCGGATCGCGCCGCGAGTCGCCGCGGGACCGCTCCCGCCCAAGTACACCTTCGAGCTGGACTTCTACAACAAGGGCCCGGAGTTCAAGGGGCACTGGATCCGCATCCACTGGTTCGACGCCGAGAACGACGACATCGGGAACTTCCGGATCCAGGACAAGATCCACACGAACCTCAGGATCCTGAACAAGGACCTCGCGTCGAAGCAGCTGCCCAGGGAGCTCTCCGCAGGGGTCCACACCATGCGGATCATGGCCACCAAGAGCACGATCAAGTGCTACATCGACAACGAGCGGGTGGCCAACGTGCCTGCGGTGGAGGGGTTCCATCCGACCAGCATCCGCGTCTACATGGATCCCTGGCTGGACGAGCCCGCCAACCCCATGCTGGTGGGCAATGTCCGCTTCGCCGAAGGGGGGAAGACGCTCAAGGAGCAGCTCGACGAGGCCGGCCGCATCGTCACCCACGGCATTCTCTTCGACTCCGGCTCGGACCGCATCCAGGGGGAGTCCTACAAGACCCTGGCCGAGATCGGCACTCTCCTCACGGAGAACCCGGCCCTGCGCCTCTCCATCGAGGGGCACACGGACAGCGACGGCTCCACCGAGTCCAACCAGGCCCTCTCCGAGAAGCGGGCGGCGGCGGCCCGGACCTATCTCATCGACACCTACAAGGTGGAGGCGAGCCGTCTGGAGAGCAAGGGCCTGGGCGAGAGCGCGCCGATCGACACCAACGACACTCCCGAGGGCAAGGCGAACAACCGCCGCGTCGAGCTGGTGAAGCTCTAGGCGGGGTGTGGA
>CAZWKH010000122.1:0-7710 GCA_964633885.1 uncultured bacterium
GTCTCCCAGCCGCTCGAGCAGGGCAGGGTCGAGCCCGCGGCCATGGGCCGGCCCCAGGAGCCGGTTGGCGGCCTCGGCCGGGATGGATGGATCCGCCGACAGCGCCCGCGCCAGGACTCCCCCCGAGACCCCGATGGCCAGCGCACCCCCGATGCTGCGGAAGAAGAGGGTGCTCGCGGTGGCGATGCCCCGCTGCTCCCACCGCACGGAGGTCTGCACCGCGATCAGGAGCGCGGTGTTCGCGAAGCCGAGCCCGAGTCCGAAGACCGCGGTGGCGACGCGCAGCAGATCCATGCCGGCGCCCTGGCGCGACGCCAGCGCGAGAAGGAAGGCCGCCGCGGTGGAGAGCGACAGTCCGAGCCAGATGAGCGGACGGAACCCCACCCGCGGCAGCAGCCTGCCTCCCAGGGCGCTGGCCACGGGCCATCCGATGACCATCGGCGTGATCGCGCTTCCGGCCTGGGTGGGGGACCCGCCGAGGATTCCCTGCACGAAGAGCGGCACATAGGTGACCGTGGCCAGCATCGACCCGCCGATCATCACTCCGGCGGCGCTGGAGACCGCCATCACCGGCGCCCGGAACAGTCCCAGCGGCAGGATCGGCTCTGCGGCCCGGCGCTCCTGGAAGATGAAGGCCGTGAGGAGGATCGCCGCGCCCGCCAGGGGAAGCGCCGGTTGGCGCATCTGCGAGCCCAGCAGGAGGAGCGTGACCCCGCCGGCCAGAAGCAGCGCCCCGGCCATGTCGAGGGCGTGGCGGCGATGCTCGACCTTCTCGTGGAGCGCCGTGGCCAGGATGGCGGCGGATGCCAGCCCGAAGGGGACATTGATGAAGAAGATCCAGTGCCAGGAGAGGAGCTTCACGATCACCCCACCGAGCATCGGCCCGAGGAGCCCCGCGAGCCCCCACACCGCGCCGAACAGCCCCTGCATCCGCGCCCGCTCCTCGAAGTCGAAGATGTCGCCCACGATGGTGAGCGAGACGGGCTGCATCGCCCCCGCTCCCAATCCCTGGAACACGCGGGCCGCGATGAGCTGGGTCATGTTCGAGGAAAGTCCGCTCGCCATGGACCCCAGCAGGAAGAACCCGGTGCCCAGGAGAAAGATCGGCTTGCGGCCGTAGAGGTCGGCCAGCTTCCCGTAGAGGGGCACGGTCAGGGTCGAGGCGAGGAGGTAGCCGGTGAAGACCCAGGAATAGTGGCGGATGCCGCCCAGGTCGGCGATCACCGACGGCATGGCCGTGGAGACCACGGTGAGCTCCACCGCCGCCATGAACATGCCCAGGAGCAGGGCGACGAGGGTGAGGGGTCGGTTGGTCTTGGCCACTTCACGCCGAGCCCCCGGCCTCGGTCCGGGAGGCCGAGATCCGGGGGCGAAGAGAAAACTGGTGCGGAAGGGGGGACTTGAACCCCCACGGTGTTGCCACCACTGGACCCTGAACCCAGCGCGTCTGCCAGTTCCGCCACTTCCGCACGGCAACTTGGGGACGGAAAAGACTAAGGCCCTCCCCGCGCAGTGTCAATGCCCGCTTGCCCCCATCCCGGCGGCCGGGTACCTTCTTTGCGCGCGCGGCGGGGGATGCGCGGCCGCATGCGCGACCCCGGTCCCGCGGAACCGCCGCCGAACCGCTCGGGAGAGAGGCCCCCTTGTCAGCGAAACCAGCCGCCGGCGCGGCCAAGGACGACATCCGGCTCGTCGCCAGCAACCGCAAGGCGCGCCACTACTACCACATCCTGGAGACGATCGAGGCAGGCATGGTCCTGACCGGGACCGAGGTGAAGTCGCTCAGGGACGGGCGGGCCAACCTCGGAGATGCCTACGCGGAAGTCAAGGACGGCGAGGTCTGGGTGTTGAACCTCCACATCAGCCCCTACGAGCAGGGCAACCGGTTCAATCACGATCCGCTGCGGCCGCGCAAGCTGCTCCTGCAGAGCCGCGAGATCCACCGGCTCCAGGTCAAGACCCGCGAGAAGGGGCTCACCGTCATCCCGTTGCGCATCTACTTCCGGGACGGCTGGGCCAAGATCGAGCTGGCGGTGGCCAGGGGCAAGAAGGCCCACGACAAGCGCGAGGACATGGCCCGGCGGGATGCGGAGCGGGAGATGGCGCGGGCCATGAGCCGGAAGGGGCGCTGATGCGCGGCGTCCTTCTGCGTACCCTGGCGGCGCTCCTGCTGCCGGCCGCGATCGCCGTTCCGGTCCTCGCGGAGACGCCTCCAGGCACCGTCCCCTTCGAGATGCAGCTCCTGCCCGCCCGCGGCGCTCCGCGCGCCACGACGGCCTGGGAGCGCGACGGTGTGCTCTTCCTTCCCGCGGAGGAGATCGCGCTGCTCCTGGACGCGACGCTCCACTGGCGCTCCGAGCTCGGCCGCGTCACCCTTTCCGCGGACAAGCATGAGATGATGGTCACCTGCGGCTCGGATGTCGCGCTCATCGACGCGACCGGGATCCTGCACCTTCCGGGGTCGGCGTTCCTCTGGGAGGGCGGGCTGATGGTGCCCCTGGATCTCGTCGTCGATGCGGCCGGCGCGGCCCGTCCGTGGGTCGGCAAGCCGGTGCGCTTCTCGCGTGAGCGCCGCCGGCTGGCGGCGATCGACCCCCAAGGGCAGGTGGTCGACGCCGCGATCGCGAGCGACCTCCCGGGCTGGCGCCTCAACCTCCTGACGGATGTCGACCCGCGCTACGAGATCGTCACCGCCGAGCGTTCCTCCTTCGTCGTCCTGCTGCGCGGCGTCGTCTACGATCCGCTCCTGCTTCCCCTGCCCACCGCCCATGAGGCGTTCCAGGGACTCTACCTGCGGAGCCTCCCCGAGGGCCTGGAGCTGAGCTTCACGCCGCTCGCCGCCGCGCGCGGCTACCGCGTGGAGGTTTCCGGGAGGCGCTTCTCGCTGCTCCTCGGCCTGGACGAGCGCGATGTCCGCGAGGGGAGGCTGCGCCCCTTCGCCGCGCCGCTCCCGGCCGGGGAGAGGATCCGCCTCGCCGCACTGGACCCCGGACATGGAGTGCGGGAGCCGGGCGCAACGATCCCGGGAGGCATCGAGTCGGAGCTCACCCTGGACATCTGCCGCCGCATCGCTTCCCGGCTGCGGGACGAGCTCGGCACCGAGGCGGTGCTGACCCGCGGCGAGGACGAGAACCCCTCGGCGGGGGATCGCAGCCGCCGCGCCGCCGAGCACGACGCCGAGGTCTTCATCTCCATCCACATGCACGACCGCAAGGGCGGTCCCGCGGCTTTCGTGGCGGAGACGGTCCAGGAGGAACAGCCCGGAGCGGCCCTGACCGCCCTGGGATTCCGCTCGCTGCGCGGCAGCCAGACGCCCTACCTGGCCTCGAGCCGGCTCCTCGCCCGCTCGGTGATGGACGGGGTGGCCGCCGCACTGGGTGACGAGCCGCGCGGGGTCTTCGCCGAGGCCCTCCCCGAGCTGACCGGCACGGACAGGCCGGCCATGCTCCTCGAACTGGGCCTGGGCGACGACGACCGGCGCTGGGACGACGCGGAGCGGGAGAAGGTCGCCGCCGGCGTGGTCGAAGGGCTGCGGTTCTACCTGCTGGGCGGCAGGCAGGACGCCCTCGAGGAGGACTGGCGATGAGGGACGCGCTGCATAAGGGGATCGCCCTTCTGCGCTCCCTGTGGATCCGCGAAGGCCGCGTGACCTGGATCGGCCTGGCGGTGATCGCTGCGGCGACCCTGATCGCGGCGGTGATCTTCGTCAACCTCCGCCAGCCCGAGCCCGTGCAGTACCGGCTCGATCCCTCCGACCGCGGCATCGCGCTCCGCCCGGTCACGGTGTACTTCCTCTCCGCGGACTCGGCGGCCCTCGCCCCCGCGCGGCGCCAGGTGCTCGCGGACGCGACGCGCCGTGAGCTGGCCGTCGAGCTGGTCGCCGCTCTGGCCCAGCCGCAGGCGGGGCTCGAGGCCCCGCTCCCTCCCGGCACGGAGCTCCTGCATTACTTCGAGGACGGCGCGGGCTCGGCCGTGCTCGACTTCAACGCCCGCATCGCGGATGTGCGCGGCGACGGCATCCTGGAGGAGCGGCTCAAGCTGACCGCCCTCCTGCGCACGATCGGGGAGAACCTTCCCGAGGTGCGCGTGGTCCGCATTCTCGCCCAGGGCCGCTCGCTCACGACATGGGGGGAGCATCTCGAGCCCGGGTCGCCCCTGGAGGTGGCATCGTGGTGAACCAGGCGCCGCTCGGCGTCTTCGACTCCGGTCTCGGGGGGCTCACGGTGGTCCGCGCCCTGGCCCACGCCCTTCCCGCGGAACGCCTTGTCTACTTCGGCGACACCGCGCGCCTGCCCTACGGCAACAAGTCCAAGGCGACGGTGACGCGGCTCTCCATGGAGGCGCTGCGCTTCCTCCACCACTTCGACATCAAGGCGCTGGTGGTGGCCTGCAACACGGCCTCCGCCCTGGCGCTCGACGCGCTTCAGGCCGAGGCCCCCTTCCCCGTGCTCGGGGTGGTGGAGGCGGGCGCGGGCCGTGCGCTGCAATCCACGCGCTCGGGCCGCATCGGCGTCATCGGCACCCGCGCCACCGTCGGCTCCCGCTGCTACGAGGCCGCGCTGGCCCGGCTCGACCCCAAGGTCACCGTGGCATCGGCGTCCTGCCCGCTCTTCGTGCCGCTGGTGGAGGAGGGGTGGACCGAGCACCCGGTCACGCGGCGCGTGGCCGAGGCCTACCTGGAACCCCTGCATGCCGCGCGGATCGATACGCTCATCCTGGGCTGCACCCACTACCCCCTGCTGCGCGGCGTGATCGCCGAGGTCATGGGCAAGGGGGTGGCCCTCATCGATTCGGGTGAGGCGGTCGCGGCCGAGGTCTCGGCGCATCTCGCCGGGACGGACTCCCTGGCCCCGGCGGGATCCGCCGCGCGCCACCGCTTCTTCGTGAGCGACCAGCCCGAGAAGTTCCACGACGAGGCCCGGCGCTTCCTGGGCGACGCCGCCCTGGGTCCCGTCGACGCCGTGGACCAATCCGACCTTCCCTGGTACGACCGCTGGGCCGGGGCCGCCCGGCCTGAGGAGACCTGATGACGCGAAGCGACGGCCGCCGCCCCGACCAGCTCCGTCCCACCACCATCGAGGTCGGCGTGTTGCGGCACGCCGAGGGCTCGGCGCGCATCACCGTGGGCGGAACCCATGTCCTCTGCGCGGCGACGGTGGAGGAGAAGGTGCCCCCCTTCCTCAAGGGCTCCGGGCGGGGCTGGGTGACCGCGGAGTACGGCATGCTGCCGCGCTCCTCCGGGGATCGCATCGCGCGGGAGGCGGCCCAGGGGCGCCAGGGCGGGCGCACCCTGGAGATCCAGCGGCTCATCGGTCGCTCGCTGCGCGCGGTCGTGGACCTGCGCAGCTTCGGCGAGCGGACCGTCATCCTGGACTGCGATGTGATCGAGGCCGACGGAGGCACCCGCACCGCGTCGGTGACCGGAGCCTGCGTCGCGCTCCATCAGGCTTTCAGCTACCTGATCGAGCAGGAGCGCATCCCGTACCAGCCGATGCGCGATCTGGTCGCCGCGGTGAGCGTGGGCACCGTCGGATCGACGGCGTTCCTGGATCTCTGCTACGAGGAGGACTCGGGCGCGGAGGTGGACCTCAATGTCGTGCGCACCGGCGCGGGCACCTATGTGGAGGTCCAGGGGACGGCCGAGGGGCGTCCCTTCTCGCGCGAGGGCCTCGGCGGGTTGCTCGACCTTGCCGACCGGGGATGCAGCGAGCTCATCCTGCTGCAACGCCGTGCGCTCGCGATCCCCGACGACCGCACCGTATGAACCGCCCGGCGCGTCTCCTGGTGGCTACCGGGAACGAGGGGAAGCTGGCCGAGATGCGCGAGCTTCTCGCCGCGACCGGGATCCGGGTGGTCGCGCCGCGGGAGGCGGGCTGGAACCCGGATGTGCCGGAGACGGGGGACACCCTCGAGGCCAACGCCCTGGCCAAGGCCCTGGCAGGGGCCGCGGCCACGGGGCTCCCGACCCTGGCCGACGACACCGGGCTCTTCGTGGACGCGCTGGACGGCTCGCCCGGGGTGTACAGCGCCCGCTACGCGGGGCCGGCGCAGGACCCGGCCGCCAATTGCGCTAAACTCTTGTCCGACCTCTCAGCGGTCCCGGCGGACCGGCGGGGGGCTGCCTTCCGCTGCGTCGTGGCCCTGGCCACCCCGGAAGGCGGGACCAGGCTCTTCACGGGCGAAGCCCGGGGCCGCATCGGCCGCGCGCCGCGCGGCGACTCGGGGTTCGGGTACGACCCCCTCTTCGTTTGCGCGGAGACGGGGCGCACCTTCGCCGAGATGAGCTCGGTCGAGAAGCATCGCGTGAGCCACCGGGGCCGGGCGCTCGCTGCGGTGCGGGACTTTCTGGACGCACTTCCCGACGAGGAATCCACATGAAGCGGTTGGGCATCGTGGTGCTGGCATTGATGGCGCTGGGGAGCGGCTGCGGCCGCAAGGGGTCGGATCCCGCCGAGGTGGTGCAGGGGCTCATGCACGCCTATGTGACGCGCGACGACAGCCTGTACGCCTCGCTCCTGGCCGAGGACTTCAAGTACTCCTTCGAGCCGGCGGGGGCGGACTCCGCGGACATCCTGCAGTGGGGGAAGGAAGAGGAGGTGATGTCCACCGGCAACCTCTTCCGCACCGCGGATGTGGAGCAGATCGCCTACCGCCTGGACTATTCGGCGGCGAGACCGGCGGAGGGAAGCGGCCGCGAGGGATGGATGATCATCCCCGTCCAGGGCGGCCAGCTTCGGGTCGTGGTGCGCAACAAGGAGCCCTGGCAGGTGGACCTCAACCGGCAGGAGATCCTGGTGCGGCCCCGGGAAGCGGCGAAGACCAGGGGGGCGATCGGCTGGGAGATCGTGGAGTGGCGCGACTTTCCGGTGCCCCTGGAGGCGGGGGAAGCGGGGGAAGCGAAGACTTCGTCCCGCTGAGTCTCGGGGTAGAGTGGCGCGCCCGAGAGGACTCGAACCTCCGACCCACGGCTTAGAAGGCCGTTGCTCTATCCGGCTGAGCTACGGGCGCCCCATCGGGCGGCCATGGTATCAGGGACGGGCCCGCAGCGGCAGGGTGGGGTGGGTGACGGGAGTTGAACCCGCGACAGCCGGAGCCACAGTCCGGTGCTCTACCAACTGAGCTACACCCACCGTCTGAACGCTGCGCTGCGCCGCGATGCGGCGATTGTGGTCGGGGCGATAGGATTCGAACCTACGACCCCCTGCTCCCAAAGCAGGTGCGCTACCAGACTGCGCCACGCCCCGAGGTCGCAGGGGTTGCCGCCGGCAACCCGCCCGATGCGAAAGCGGCCCGCTATCCTAGCACCGGCCCGGCGGCGGTTCAACGGCGGCCTTGACCGCGGCCCCGGGCTGGACTACCGTCCTTTCCAGGCTTCGCCATCCCGCCTTCCCCCCGTCCTCCGGGTCCCGTCCGTGAGGACCCCGTCGCCGAGAGCGCCGGACCGGCATGTTCGCCGGGGCGCGTGAAAGGAATCCGCATGGCTACACGCAGCGTCAACAAGGTCATCCTCATCGGTCATCTGGGGGCGGACCCCGAGGTCCGGTACACCCAGGGCGGCACCGCGGTCGCCAACCTCCGCATCGCCACCAACGACTCGTACAACGACAAGACCAGCGGGGAGCGGGTGGAAAAGACGGAGTGGCACCGGGTCGTGGCCTGGGGGAAGCTCGCCGAGATCGTCGGCCAGTACCTCAAGAAGGGCCGACAGGT
>CAZWKH010000123.1:0-7698 GCA_964633885.1 uncultured bacterium
GGAACCGACCTCTGGATCCGGGGACTCGCTCCCGGCACGGACTACCGGGTGACCCTCGCCGCCGGCCTGCCCGACCTCTACGGGCAGAGGCTCGAGCGCAAGGTGGAGCTGCGCCTGCGCGGCAGGGACCTGTCTCCGAGCCTGGAGATCCTCCCCGGGTCGGGGTTCAGCGGCACCAGCGTGCTGCCCCTGGCCTCTCCGCGGGAAGTGATCCTGCGCTTCGCGGGCGTGACCGAACTGCGCCTGGGGGTCGAGGCCATCTCCATCGAGGAAGAGCTCCGCGTGCATATGCCGGGGCGTCCCGGGAGAGACCTGCCGCAGCTCCTCTACAGCGGCCCGTCGGCCAACGAGATCCTCACCCGCAGGGTCCCCCTCGAGGGCCTGGTCCCGCCGGGGCGGCCCGGCGCCGTTCTCGTGACCGCTCTGGCCCGCGGCACCAGCCCCGACGGCTCCCCCGTGGAGCTGCGCGAGCGCAGCGTCCTGCGCTGGAGCGATCTGGGCGTGACCGTGAAGGGCGCGGCGAGAAACGGCCTGGTCTGGGTCACCGGCCTCAACTCGGGCCGGCCTGAGGGCGGCGCCGAGGTCTCGGTGCTGGACCGGGACGGGGTGCCGCGCTGGTCCGGCCGCACCGACGAACGGGGGATCGCCGCGCTTCCCGATCTGCGCGGCTTCGGCGATCCCCAAGCGCTTCACATCAAGGCCGCCGCGCGGGGAGACGCGGCCCTGGGATCCCTCGCCGGAAACTGGCGGATCTCCCCCTGGCGGATGGGCATCCCCGATGCGGATGCCTTCCAGGGCATGGCGCGCGGGCGCGACAGCATGGCGGATGTGCACGGCCACCGGGCCTTCGTCTACGGCGACCGGGAACTCTACCGGCCCGGCGAGACCCTGCACCTGACCGGGCTCCTGCGCCGCCTCCTTCCCGCCGGGCTGGGCCCGGCCTCGCTCGATTCGGTGCGCCTCAAGGTGGAGGATTCCCGGGGCGGACTGCCCGCGGACACGGTGCTCGCCCTGGACCGGTTCGGCGGCTTCGCCCTGGACATGCCGCTGCGCGCCGGATGCCCGGTCGGCAGCTACCAGGTGATGGTGTCCCCGGCCGATTCCGGTGAGGTGGTCCGGCTGGGCACCGGCGAGTTCCGCGTCGCCGCCTACCGGGCGGCGGCGTTCCAGGCCCAGGTCCGGCTCCGCCGGTCCTTCGTCACCCCCGGTTCCGCCTTCCAGGCGGATGTCGGCGCCTCCTACTTCTTCGGCGCTCCCCTGGCGGGGGCCGCCATGCGCTGGTCGCTACTGCGCGACGCGGCGGGATTCCACCCGCCGGGCTACCAGGACTATGTGTTCGGCGACTCCGAGAGGGAAGAGGAAAGCGAGGTCCTGGCCTCCGGCGAGGAGACTCTCGACGCGGGAGGCGCGGCCTCCGTCCAGGTGCCGCTCCCCGTGGAGCCCTTCGACGGATTCGAGCTGCTCACCTTCGAGTCGGGGGTGATGGACCCCAGCGGGGACACCGTGCATGGACGGGCCGAGGCTCTCTACGCCCCGGCCTCGGTGGTGCCCGGCGTGAGCACGCCGGATCGCCTCCTGCGGGCCGGCGGTGCGGCGGAGATCCGCGTGGTGGCGCTGCGGGCCGACACGGCCCTCGCCGCGCCAGGCACGCCGGTGACGGTCACGCTCCTGAGGCGCGAGTGGCGCTCGGTGCGCAAGCTCCTGGTCGGGGGAAGGATCGGTTACGAGAGCAGCCGGGTGGACAGCGTGGTGGGAGTGCGCGACATCCTCTCGGGGGCGGAGCCCGTGGTCCTGCGATGGGAGCTCTCCGATCCCGGCTCCTATCGCGTCGTCGCGGTGGCGCGGGATCCGCAAGGCCGCCGCGCCGCGAGCGCGGATGGCTTCTATGTCGGCGGCGGCCGGAAGGAGGGCGCGGCGGCGCCCTGGGAGGAAGAGCCCTTCCTGGAGATCACCACGGACCGGAAGCTCTACCGCCCGGGCCAGACCGCCCGCGTCTTCGTCTCGACCCCGGTGCGCGCGCGACGCGCGATCCTGTCGGTCGAGCGCGAGGGGGTGCTGGAGTCGCGCCTCGTGGAACTGGGTCCGGGCGCGACGGTCTTCGAGGTCCCGGTGAAGGCTTCCTACCTGCCCAATGTCTTCGTGGGGGTCTCGTTGGTGGACCCGGAGATCCCCGAGAGCGCCGCCCCCGGGCTTCCGCCTGCCGCGAGGCTTGCGCGGTTGCGCATCGGCTACGCGGAGCTCGCGGTCGATGTCTCCTCGCGCAGGCTCCAAGTCGCCGCGCGCAGCGACCGCGAGGAGTACCGGCCCGGCGACCGGGCCGTGATCGACCTGCGGGTGCGGGACGCGGCGGGAGCAGGGACCCCGGCGCGGGTGAGCGTGGCGGTGGTGGACGAGGCGGTGCTCGCGCTCCTGGGCAGGCCCAACCCCGATCCCTTCGCCTTCTTCTACGCGCGCCGCGGCCTCGGCGTGCGCAACGACGATACGCGGCTCTACCTGCGGCTGGGTGCGGAGCAGCAGCTTGCCGAGGAGAAGGGGGACGCAGGGGGAGGAGGCGGGGACGGGACCGACTACCGCTCCGAGTTCTCCACCGTCGCCCACTGGAGCCCCGCCGTCTTCACCGACGCGAGCGGCCGCGCAAGGGTGGAGATCGCGCTTCCCGACAACCTCACGCGCTTCCGCATCGTCGCGGTGGCCGCGGCGGGGGACGATCGGTTCGGCACCGGCGAGGGGAGCCTGCGGGTCACCCAGCCCCTCACGGTGGAGCCCGCCTTGCCGCGCTTCGCCTCGGTGGGGGATGTCTTCGAGGCTGCCGCGCTGGTCACCAACCGCACCGGCCGCGCCCTGCAGGGAACCGTGACCATGGAGAGCGACCTGCTCGTCGCCTCCGGCGAACCGGGCAATCAATCCCTCCTCGTCGAACCCGGCCGTACCCGGCGCGTGGCCTTCCCGGTGCGCGCCGCGGCCGCGGGTGAGGCACGGGTGCGCTTCCGCGCCGATTTCGGCGAGGCCGGCGACGCGGTGGAGCTGGGGATCCCGGTCCTGGAACCCCTGCTGGAGCGCATGGCGGCCGGTGCCGGGCGCACGAGCGGGACCCAGCCCGAGATTATCCATCTCCCGGCGGCAGCCATGCCCGGGTCGGGGGAGCTCGCCGCGCGGCTCTCGCCCAGCGCGATCTCCGGGGCGGAGCAGGCCTTCCGGGATGTTCTCGACTATCCCCATGGATGCCTCGAGCAGACCGCGAGCCGCCTCATGGTGGTCGCGCTCTACAAGCAGCTGGCCGACGCCGTTCCGCTCGGCTGGGCGGACGGCCTCGAGCTGGACGCGAAGCTCGCCGCCGGGGTGCGCCAGATGGAGTCGCTGGTCCTTCCCTGGTCCACCTTCTCCTTCTGGCCGGGCGGCCGGGAGGCGCCGCCGTGGCTCACCGCCTACGCGGCCTGCGCCCTGGCCCAGGCGCAGCATGCGGGCGCGCGGCTGCCCGGGGAGCTGCTGGAGCACGCCGCCGAGGCGGTGAGGCAAGGGCTGCGCGGGGAGCGCGAGAGGGCGGCGGACGCGGGCCGGGCGGCGCCCCTCGGCATGCTCCTCTACGCCGCGACGGAGTTCGAATCCCTCACCGGCCGGCCGGTGCTGGAGGGGATCGAGGTGGACGGCATCGTCTCGGGAATGAAGTACATGGCCCCGGAGGATCGCGTGTTCCTCGCTCTGGCCCTGGCGCAAATGGGGCGCCGCGCCGATGTGGTCTCGCAGGTCCTGGCCGAGACCAAGAACCGCCTTCAGGTGACCGCGGCGGGGGCCTGGGTGGCGGCCGATCAGGGTTCCCCGGTCGTGGAGCCGATGCGCACCGGAGTGCGCGGGACGGCGCTGGCACTGCTCCTCGCCCTGCGCGCGCGTCCCCAGGATCCGCTGGTGCCGCGACTCGCCCATGGGCTCCTCGGCTTGCGCCGCCAGGGTGCCTGGGGGAGCACTCAGGACAACGCGCTGGCGCTGCAGGCGCTCACCGAGTACCGCCTGCGGGTGGAGGGGACCGGCGGCGCGCCCTTCGAGGCGCGGGTGCTCTTGCAGGGGATCTCCGAGCCCCTCGTGAGCCGGGCCTTCGCTCAGGGCTCGCTCGAGACGGCAGAAGAACTCCTGCCCCTGCCGGCCTCCGTGGCGCCGGGCAAGCCGGTCAAGCTCAGGGTGGAGCGGCGGGGCGGCGACCGGCGCGAAAGCCTGTTCTACGATCTCCGGCTGCGGTGGAAGGAGCCGGCGCTGGACCGCGAGGCCGAGGAGGGCGGGTTCACCCTCACCCGCCGCGTGGAGCCGGCCAGGGAGGGTGGGCGGTTCGGTCTCGGTGATCTGGTGGAGATCGTGCTCGAGATCGTGGTGCCGAGGGAGTCCTGGTACCTGGCCGTTCGCGATCCGCTCCCGGCAGGGCTCGAGGTCGTGCACATGGACTTCGAGACCGAGTCCCTGGCCGAGGCGCGGCGGTTGGGCAGGCGGGAGAGGAGGTACGCGCCGCTGCCGGTCGAGTACGGCGAGGTGCGCGACCGCGAGGTCCGTGCCTACGCGGACCATGTGGCTCCGGGGGTCTACGAGCTGCGCACGCTCGCGCGGGTGCGGGCGCTGGGATCCTTCGCGCATGCGCCGGCCGGGATCGAGGCGATGTACGCGCCGGAGCTGAACGGGTCGAGCGGTTCCCCCCCATTCGTGACGGCGCGGTGAGGGGACGGCGGGCCGTCGCGCCGGCACTGGCCATCCTGGCGCTGGCCGGCGCGATCGCATGGGCCGCACGGGTTCCATGCGACCTCGCGGCCCTCGACTACGCCGACATGGCCTCGGCCGAGCTGCTCGCCCGGGACGGGACCCCCCTGCGCGTCACCCTCGGCCTGCGCGAGACCCGGGCGGTGTGGGTGCCTCTCTCCGCGGTCTCGCCTCTGCTCGTGGAGGCGACCCTGGCCGCCGAGGACCGTCGCTTCCGGCTGCACCCCGGGGTGGACCCGGTGGGGATTGCCAGGGCCGCCTGGCGGAACCTGCGCGCGGGGCGCGTGGTCGCCGGCGGTTCCACCGTGACCCAGCAGCTTGCGACGCTTCTCTGGCCCGAGCCCCGCGGGCTTGCCGGCAAGCTGCGCGAGGCGGTGCGCAGCCTGCGCCTGGAGCTGGCGCTGTCCAAGGACGAGATCCTGGAGCAGTACTTGAATAGGGCCCCCTATGGACCGATGATTCAAGGGGTTGGCATTGCGTCTGAAGGTTATTTCGAGGTCGCCCCGGGCCGCCTGGGCCCCGCCCGGGCGGCGACCCTGGCCGCTCTGGCCCGGGCGCCGGGGCGT
This sequence comes from uncultured bacterium, assembly GCA_964633885.1. Lineage (GTDB taxonomy): Bacteria > Eisenbacteria > RBG-16-71-46 > JABDJR01 > JABDJR01 > CAVXKA01. Next base: position 5,304 of record CAZWKH010000123.1, read on the forward strand.
CTCACCACCGCCGCCGGAGAAGAGGCGCTGCGTCGCCGGCGCGACCATATCCTGACCCTGTTGGAGCGCCGAGGAGTCCTCACCGCCGAGGAGGCCGGGGCTGCCCGTGCCGCGCGACTCGACCTGCGGCGCTCGCGCCCGGAGCTGCGCGCGCCCCATTTCGCGGACTGGGTGCTGGCGGAGTTCGCGGCCTCGGTGGGTGCCGCCGCGAAGCTCACCACCACCCTCGACCCGCGGCTTCAGGAGGAGGTGGAGGCGGTGGTGCGCGCGGGTCATGGGCGGGTGGCCGGGACCGGGGGAGCCAGGCAGGTGGGCGTGGTGGTGGAGGCGGTCGCTTCCGGCGAGCTGCTGGCCATGGTCGGGTCCGTGGATTGGGCGGACCCCACCGAGGGCCAGGTGAACGCCACCCTCGCCCTGCGCCAGCCGGGGTCGGCGCTCAAGCCCTTTCTCTACGCCATGGCCTTCGACGCCGGGGCTTTGCCGGCCGACCTTCTCGCCGACATACCGATGTCCGTCGTGGACGCCGAGGGCGCGTCACTGTCGCCGCGCAACTTCGACGGTCGCTATCACGGGCCTGTCCGGATGCGGGAGGCCCTGGCAAGCTCCTTCAATGTCCCGGCCGTCCGCCTGCAGGAACGGATGGGGACGCAGAAGGTGCTGGACGGACTGCGCGCGGCGGGACTGGACGCCTTTTCGCGCGGGGCCGAAGTCTACGGCCTGGGTCTCGTCCTCGGAGTGGGGGAGGTGACGCTCCTGGATCTCACCAACGCCTACGCCGGGCTCGCGCGGGGAGGGGTCGCGCGGCCCGTGGTCGCCTTGCGCAAGGCCGAGGACGCGCGTGGACGGACGCTGCCGCTGCCGCCCGCCCTGGGGACCCGCTGGTGCGAGCCCGCGTCGGCATTTCTCGTCGCGGATATCCTCGCCGACGACCTCGCAAGGGTCCCCGGCTTCGGCAGCCGCTCCTCCATCGATCTGCCCTTCCCGGTCGCGGTGAAGACCGGGACCTCCACCGGGTACCGCGACGCCTGGTGCCTGGGCTTCGACGGCGAGCATGTCGTGGGGGTCTGGGTGGGGAACTTCGACGGCGCGCCGGGCGAGGGTCTGGCGGGCGCGCGGGGCGCGGGGCCGCTGTTGCGCGAGATCCTGCTCCTCCTGCACGAGCGGGGAAGCCGCCCCTGGTTTGCCGAGCCGCCGCCGGGATGGCGGCGCCATCCGGTCTGCGCCCTGTCCGGCGCGCGCCCCGGCGAGGCATGTTCCGGGACCACCCTCGAGTGGTTCCCGCATGGAGACTGGGAGAAGCGCGCCGCCTGCACCTTCCACCTCCGGGCGAAGGGCCGGCGCCTGGTGCGCTGGCCGCAGGAGTATCTGGCCTGGGCAACGGACGCGGGCCTCACCCGGGACGATGCCGCCTCGGGGGCGCCCCGCATCACCTCGCCCGCCGAGGGCAGCGTCTACTACATGGACGCGAGCCTGGGCGAGGCGGCGGCGATCCGCCTGAGCGCGCTGGGCGCAGGCCCCGGGGCGCTCTGGCGGATGAACGGCAGGCCCCTGGAATCGCCGGGGTCCGGTGCCGCAGTCCAAAGCCTTCTGTGGACTCCGGTGCCGGGTGAGCATCTGCTGGAGATCGAAGGGCCGGCCGGCAGGGATCGCGTGCGTTTCACCGTGCGATAGCCCGGACTGCCTCTGCCCGGATGCCCAGATGCCGGCAACAGTTCTCGAGGACCTCTTCGGCGACGCCGTCCCGGTCGTGCCGGGCCAGCGCCTGCTCCCGCGTCAACTGGCCGTCCCGGATCAGGGCGCTCAACTGGACCGTCTTGTCGTCGTATCCGAGGAGCGTCCGGTAGAGGTGCTGGCGGACGGGGGCCAGGTAGCAGTCGCCCCGCCAGTTCGTCGTCATGCCAGGAAGCCTGCGCCATCCGTATTCCCGCTCCAGAATCGCGTCCACATCCTTCTCCACCCAGCGGATGTATTCGGCGAAGGGCTTGACCTCGACCTTGTGATGGAGGCGGTTGCCCCAGCGCTTGTAGGGGCCGAAGAAGACCCAGAACTCCAGGAGCTGGGTCGCGGAGCAGGCCGGATGGAGGGCCAGGGCCGGATTGCGCAGGACCTCGCCCGCGTAGCCCGCCGCATAGGGCGCGATGGTTCCCGGGAGGGCGTCGGCCCTCATGAGATCCATCTTGTAGGAAGCCTCCTCGAAGGGCGTCCACCCCAGGGAGAGCAGCGGGGTGTCGTGGCGGCGGGCGTACTTGTAGAAGCACTGGATGATCGCCGATTTGCAGCCCATGCACAGCGTGGAGAGGGTATGCGGGCGCGGCCGCCGCAGCCAGGCGTTCCACTGGTGGGGAAAGCACCGTTGGAGGCGGTGGCTCCGGTGCATCACCAGGGGTACATCCAG
>CAZWKH010000124.1:0-7661 GCA_964633885.1 uncultured bacterium
AGGTTGCGCGGCGGGCGGGGTTGGGTCTCGCGGAGAAGACCGAGAGCCAGGACATCTGCTTCGTCCAGGGGGGCCGCTACGCGGAGTTCGTCGCGGCGCGTGCCGAAGGGGCGGCGGTGACGGGACCGGGCGAGCTGGTGGATGCCACCGGCAGGGTCTTGGGGACGCACCGCGGGGCGATCCATTACACGGTGGGGCAACGCCGAGGCCTCGGCGCGGCCGCCGGCGAACCGCTCTATGTCCTGCGGGTGGACGCGGCGAGGAACCGCGTGGTGGTCGGCCCCGCGTCGGAGCTGGTCGCCCCCGGCATGCAGGTGCGGGAGCTGAACTGGGTCTCCTGCGGTGCCCCCGGAGGGGCGATCGAAGTCCAGGTCCAGGTGCGCTACCGGACGCGCCCCGTGGCGGCCCGGGTCTTGCCCCTGGAGGGGGCGCGGGCTCGGGTGGAGTTTGCCGAGCCCCAGCGCGGCGTCGCGCCCGGACAGTCGGCCGTGTTTTACCGGGGCGACCTGGTCCTGGGCGGCGGCGTGATCGATGCCCCCGGAGCCTTGCCCGGATAGACGGGCATCCCCGGAACCGATATTCTCGGTTCGCTTTGGCGCCCTGGGCGGGCCGTTGGGGACGCCGTGACTTCAACCGGACTCCGGCGTCCTTTGAATGTCCGGGCCCGTCCTTGCAGCGGGAGACAAACAAGAGTAATCTTGTCATGTTTTAAGGGAGGCAACGACTTAGCTGCATGAAAGGGGCGCCAACGAGGAACTCATGAGCGAGCGAAGCAAAGCTGGGCAGACGGGGATCGAGGCGGGCGAGGGAACCCGCAACCGCGAGCTCGAGGAGCGCATCGGCCAGGAATACAAGTTTGGCTGGAGCTCCGACCTCGAGGCGGACGCCGCACCTCCCGGCCTCGACGAGGGCACGGTACGCTTCATCGCCGCCAAGAAGGGCGAGCCGGAGTGGATGCTCGCGTGGCGCCTCGAGGCGTTCCGCCGCTGGCAGACCATGCGCGAGCCGACCTGGCAGAATGTGCGCTACGCCCCCATCGACTACCAGGCCATCGTCTACTACTCCGTGCCCAAGCCCCGCAAGGAACTCGCCAGCCTGGACGAAGTCGATCCCGAGATCCGGCGCACCTTTGAGAAGCTGGGCATCTCGCTCGACGAACAGAAGCGCCTCTCCAATGTGGCGGTGGACGCGGTTCTCGACTCGGCCTCGGTGGCCACCACCTTCAAGGAAAAGCTCCGCGAGGCGGGGGTCATCTTCTGCTCGATGTCCGAGGCCATCCGCGAGCACCAGGACCTGGTACGGCGGTACCTGGGCTCGGTGGTGCCGATCGGAGACAATTTCTTCGCCACTCTCAACTCCGCGGTTTTCAGCGACGGTTCGTTCGTCTTCATCCCCAAGGGCGTGCGCTGCCCCATGGAGCTCTCCACCTACTTCCGCATCAACGCCGCCAACACGGGCCAGTTCGAGCGCACACTCATCGTCGCGGAGGAGGGCAGCTCGGTGAGCTACCTCGAGGGCTGCACGGCGCCCATGCGGGACGAGAATCAGCTCCACGCCGCGGTGGTGGAGCTGGTGGCCCTGGACGACGCCCAGATCAAGTACTCGACGGTGCAGAACTGGTACCCGGGCGACGCCGAGGGCCGGGGCGGCATCTACAACTTCGTGACCAAGCGCGGCCTGTGCCGGGGCCGCAACGCGCGCATCTCCTGGACCCAGGTGGAGACGGGCTCCGCCATCACCTGGAAGTATCCGAGCTGCGTTCTGGTCGGGGACGGCTCGGTCGGCGAGTTCTACTCGGTGGCGCTGACCAACAACCGCCAGCAGGCCGACACCGGCACCAAGATGATCCATGTGGGGAAGAACACGAAGAGCACGATCATCTCCAAGGGGATCTCGGCGGGACGCGGCCAGAACACCTACCGGGGCCAGGTCAAGGTGGCCAAGGGGGCGACGGGCGCCCGCAACTACTCGCAGTGCGATTCGCTTCTCATCGGCAGCCTCTGCGGCGCGCACACCTTTCCCTACCTGCAGGTGAACGAGCCGACGGCGCATGTGGAGCACGAGGCTTCCACCTCCAAGGTGGGGGAGGATCAGCTCTTCTACCTCCAGCAGCGGGGATTGCGCCCCGAGGACGCGGTGTCGATGATCGTAAACGGATTCTGCAAGGAGGTCTTCAAGGAGCTCCCGATGGAGTTCGCGGTGGAGGCCCAGAAGCTCCTGGAGCTGAGCCTCGAGGGCACGGTGGGGTAGGAAGGACGATGATGATGACCGAGAGAGAACCGATGCTCGTCGTGCGGGGGCTCACGGCCCGGGCCGGCGAGAAGGAGATCCTGCACGGCGTGGACCTCACCGTGCACGCGGGCGAGGTGCACGCCATCATGGGGCCGAACGGCTCCGGCAAGAGCACTCTGGCCAAGGTCCTGGCCGGCCACCCCTCCATCGAGGTGACCGGCGGCGAGGTCCTCTTCCGGGGCAAGGATCTCCTGGGGCTGGCCCCCGAGGAGCGCGCCGGGGAGGGGATCTTTCTGGCCTTCCAGTATCCCGTGGAGATCCCGGGGGTGAGCAACCGGTATTTCCTGCGCGCCGCCCTCAACGCGGTCCGCAAGCACCGCGGCGAGTCCGAGGTGAGCGCGGTCGAGTTCCTGGGCCTGCTCAAGGAGAAGGCGCGGATCGTGGAGCTGGATGAGACGCTGCTCACCCGCCCGGTGAACGACGGGTTCTCGGGAGGGGAGAAGAAGCGCAACGAGATCCTCCAGCTCGGGCTATTGGACCCCACCCTGGCGATCCTCGACGAAACCGACTCGGGGCTCGACATCGACGCTCTCAAGATCGTCTCCAAAGGGGTGAACCTCCATCGGCGCGAGGACCGGTCGATGATCGTGGTCACCCACTACCAGCGGCTCCTGAGCTACATCATTCCCGACTTCGTCCATGTTCTCCACAACGGACGGATCGTGAAGTCGGGCGGCAAGGAGCTCGCCCTGGAACTGGAGGAGAAGGGATACGGCTGGATCGAGACCGCGGCCGTGGGACGCTCGTGAGGCGCGACCCATGACGGCCACGGTCGCCTCCGGCGTGAGCCCGTTCCTGGACGCCCTCCAGCGGGACGCCGCCCTGCCGCCCTCGAGTCTTCCGGCTTGGGCCGCCGGGCTGCGACGGCAGGGGTGCGCCGAGCTCGAGCGGCTCGGTCTGCCCTCCGCCGATCAGGAGGCCTGGCGATTCACGGACCTGAAACAGCTCCGCAAACTCGCCTTCTCGGCCCCGGCCCGCGAGCGCGGCCGGGTCGAAGTCCCACCCTCCAGGCTCCTCGTGCCCGAGAGCAGCGTTCACCGCTGCGTCTTCGTCGACGGGCGGCCCCTCGTGGACGGCGCGATCCCGTCCGGAGACGGCTTCACGCTGCGTCCGCTCGCCGAGGCCCTCTCGCAAGGCGGCGTGGACCTCGAGCCCCTGCTCGGCCGGCTGGCTCCGGCGGAGGAAGGCTTCTTCACCGCTCTCAACGCCGCGTTCCTGGGGGACGGCGTTCTGGTGCAGGTGGCCCCCGATCGCGCCCCGGACCGCCCCATCCACCTCGTCTTCGCGAGCCTGCCCGGAGACCCGGCGCCGCGCGTGCACCCCAGGGTGATCCTCCTGCTCGGCCGGGGAGCGCGTGCGGTGGTCGTCGAGGAGTACATCTCGCTCGGCGAGGGCCCGGCCTTCACGAACCCTGTCACCGAGGTCGATCTGGGGGACGACGCCGCGCTCGAGCATGTCCGTCTCCTGCGGGAGAACGAACAGACCTTCCACCTGGGCGGGATCGCCGTCCGCCAGGGCCGCGACAGCCGCTACACAGGCCACTCGATCTCGCTGGGCGGGCGGCTGGTGCGCCAGGACATCGGCGCGGTCCTCGACGGCGCCGGCGCGGAGTGCTCCCTGAACGGGCTGTACCTCGTGGCGGGACGGCAGCATGTGGACCACCACACCCGGATCGATCACGCCGCGCCGCACACCACGAGCCGGGAGCTCTACAAGGGCGTCCTGGACGGGAAGGCGAGCGGGGTGTTCAACGGCCTGGTGCTCATCCGCGAGGGCGTGGGCAAGATCGACGCCGCGCAGACAAACAACAACCTGCTGCTCTCCGGCGAGGCGCTGGTCAACACGAACCCGGAGCTGGAGATCTTCGCGGACGATGTGAAGGCGGTCCACGGGGCCACCATCGGGCAGATCGAGGAGGAGGAGCTTTTCTACCTGCGCTCGCGCGGGATCGACAGCCGGACGGCGCGCCACCTCCTCATCCAGGGTTTCGCCGGGGAGGTGCTGGAGCGTCTCGGCATGGCCCCGTTGCGCGAGCGGCTCACCGAGTATGTGAGGGAGCGATTCTAGATGTCGGATCTCTCCGAGCTGTATCAAGAAGTCATCCTCGACCACAATCGCAGTCCCCGCAACCACGGGCGGCCGGAGGGAGCCAATCGCGAATCGGAGGGCTACAACCCCCTCTGCGGCGACCGGCTCACGGTGTACCTGCGCCTGAACGGGGAGCGGGTGGAGGACATCGGGTTCGAGGGCACCGGGTGCGCCATCTCCCAGGCCTCGGCCTCGGTGATGACCACCGTGGTGAAGGGGAAGACCCGCGCCGAGGTGGACGCGCTTCTGGACCGGTTCCAGAAGCTGGTCACCGGAGCGCTTGCCCCGGAGGCCGCGCTTGAGGACCTGGGTGACAGCGTGGCCATGGCGGGGGTGAGCCGCTTCCCCTCGCGGGTGAAATGCGCGACCCTCGGCTGGCACACGGTCGCCGCCGCCCTGCACCGCGGGGACGAACCGGTCTCCACCGGGTAAGAAGGGGAGGGCAGCCGGATTGCGCCAGGATCTCGTCAGGGAGGAGCCGCGCGCGTGAGAGAATCCGAGGATGTCAAGGTCGTCCGCGACCTTGAGGCGACGGTCATTCCCGCCGGGAATCGCATCCTCATCCCCGAGGGCGTGACGGTCACCATCACCCAGTCCCTGGGCGGCGCGTACACCGTCATCACGCCCCAGGGGTACATGGCGCGGGTGGACGGGCGCGACGCCGACGCCCTGGGAAAGGTGGCGGCGGCCCCCCCCGCGGCCCCCTGCCCGGACGGGCGGCCATGCGACCGCGAGACCGTGGAACGGGAGGTGTGGGAGCAACTCAAGATGGTCTACGACCCGGAGATTCCGGTGAACATCGTGGACCTGGGGCTCATCTACGGCTGCACCCTGTCGGAGCGGGAGCGAGGCTTCCTGGTGGAAGTGCAGATGACCATGACCGCCCCGGGATGCGGGATGGGGGATGTGCTCAAGGCCGATGCGGAGTCGCGGATCCGGACCGTTCCCGGCGTGGCCGAAGCGGTCGTGGAGATCGTCTGGGACCCGCCCTGGGACCAGAGCCGCATGTCCGACGCGGCCCGGCTCGAGCTGGGCTTCTACTAGTCGCGACCCGGCCGGCCCCCGCCTACCCTGCCTGATCCGCCCCCACGCTGGGCGGACGCTCGGTCAACGCGGCCTTCAGGTAGTCCGCGTTCATCCGGTAGATGGTGAGCATCTTGATGCTCTTGGGACAGGCCTCCTCGCACTCGCCGTGGTTCGTGCAGGCCCCGAACCCCTCCTCGTCCATCTGGTGCGCCATGGCCAGGGCGCGGATCCACCGTTCGGGCTGGCCCTGGGGGAGCGCGGCGAGCTGGGTGATCTTGGCGCCGGTGAAGAGCATGGCGCTCGCGTTGGGGCAGGCGGCCACGCAGGCGCCGCAGCCGATGCAGGCCGCGGCCTCGAAGGCAATGTCGGCCTTTTCCTTGGGGACCGGGAGGCCGTTGGCCTCCGGCGCGCTGCCGGTGTCGGCCGAGATGAAGCCGCCGGCCTGGATGATGTGATCCAGGGCGCTGCGGTCCACCACCAGGTCCTTGACGATCGGGAAGGCGCGGGCCCGCCAGGGTTCGATCGCCAGCGTGTCGCCGTCCTTGAAGTGGCGGAGGTGATGCTGGCAGGTGGTCGTGCCGGGCAGCGGCCCGTGGGCCACCCCGCTCACCATGACCCCGCAGGTGCCGCAGATCCCCTCGCGACAGTCGCTGTCGAAGGCGATCGGCTCCTTGCCTTCCTCGATGAGCCCGGTGTTGATCATGTCCAGGAGCTCCAGGAAGGACATGTCGGGGCTCAGATCGTTGACCGTGAAGTCCTGGAAGTGTCCCTTGGCGTTGGGGCCGGACTGGCGCCAGATCCTGAGCTTGAAGTTCATTTGTAGCTCCTCTGCGAGGGCTTCACATGCTCGAAGGAGAGCGGCTCCTTGTGCATGACCGGGGCCTTGCCGTCCCCCTGGTGCTCCCACACGCTCACATGGCTGTAGTTGGCGTCGTCCCGCTTGGCCTCACCGTCCTCGGTGTGGGACTCCTCGCGGAAGTGGCCGCCGCAGGATTCGTTCCGCTCCAGCGCGTCGAGGGTCATGATCTCGGCGAACTCCAGGAGATCCGCCACCCGGCCCGCCCGCTCCAGGCACTGGTTGAAGTCCTCGGCGCCGCCCACCACGCTCACATTCTTCCAGAACTCCTCACGGATGACCGGGATCTCCTGCAGGGCCTTCTTGAGGCCGGTCGCGTTGCGGGCCATGCCCACATGCTCCCACATGACCTTCCCCAGATCGCGCTGGAAGGCCTCGGGGGCGCGCTTCCCCCCGACCGAGAGCAGCCGGCCCATCCGCTCCTCCACCTGGCGCTCCACCGAGTTGAACTCCGCGTGTCCGGTGGTGAGGGCGTCGAATCCGCCCTGGGCCAGGTAGTTGGCCAGGGTGTAGGGGAGGACGAAGTACCCGTCGGCGAGACCCTGCATGAGCGCGCTCGCGCCGAGGCGGTTGGCCCCGTGGTCGGAGAAGTTCGCCTCGCCGGCCACGAAGAGGCCGGTGATCGTGCTCATCAGGTTGTAGTCCACCCAGAGCCCCCCCATGGTGTAGTGGGGCGCCGGGTAGATGCGCATGGGGACCTCGTAGGGGTTCTCGCCGGTGATTCGCTCGTACATCTCGAAGAGATTGCCGTAGCGCTCCTCGATGACATTCCGGCCCAGGCGGCGGATCGCGTCGCGGAAGTCGAGGTACACGCCGACCCCGGTCGGGCCGACGCCGCAGCCGGCGTCCACGCGCTCCTTGGCCGCCCTGGAGGCTACATCGCGCGGCACGAGGTTGCCGAAGGCGGGGTAGCGCCGCTCGAGGAAGTAGTCGCGCTCCTCCTCGGGGATCTGGTCGGGCGCGCGCTTGTCGCCCAGTTTCTTGGGCACCCACACCCGGCCGTCGTTGCGCAGCGACTCGCTCATGAGGGTGAGTTTGGACTGGTGGCCCCCCTCCGCGGCGGGGATGCAGGTCGGGTGGATCTGCGTGAAGCAGGGATTCGCGAAGCCGGCGCCGCGCTTGTAGGCGCGCCAGGTGGCGGTGACATTGCACCCCACTGCGTTGGTGCTGAGGTAGTAGACCGGACTGTACCCGCCGGTGGCCAGGACCACCGCGTGGCCCGCGTGCGATTCGATCTTTCCTGTGACCAGATCGCGCACCACGATGCCGCGGGCGCGCCCGTTCACCACCACGATGTCCAGCATCTCCGTGCGCGGGTGCATCTCGACGCGCCCCGCGGCGATCTGGCGGGCCAGCGCCTGGTAGGCCCCGAGCAGGAGCTGCTGCCCGGTCTGGCCGC
>CAZWKH010000125.1:0-7591 GCA_964633885.1 uncultured bacterium
AGCACTTTCGCGAACGCAGCGACGCCGCGTTGCTGACCCTGACGCTGGTGGGGCTCGGACTGGGTTGCGCCACGACGGGAGTCAACAAGGGGGATGTCAACCTCATCTCCACCAGCGAGGAGTGGGAGCTCGGCAACCAGCTCGCCGCCGACATCGCCAAGGAGGCGACGATCATCGCGGCCCCCGAGGTGAAGGCCTACATCACCGGGATGGGGGCGAAGATCCTCGCCGCCGCCCGCAAGGACTCCGACCTGGCCGCCCTCCCCTGGACCTTCGATGTGATCGACGACCCCCAGGTGAACGCGTTCAACATCCCCGGGGGCCATGTCTACTTCTACTCGGGTCTCATCGCCCAGTGCAGGACCTACAGCGAGGCCATGGGGGTCGTGGCCCATGAGATCTCCCACGGCCTGGCCCGCCACGGCACGGAGAACATGACCAAGCAGTACGGCATCGCGCTCCTGGCCGGCGTGGTCCTGGGTCAGAACCCCTCGATGTACCAGGAGCTGCTGGCCAATGTGCTGGCCAACGGCACCATCATGAAGTTCAGCCGCGATGCGGAGCGCGAGGCGGACGACCTGGGGGTGCGCTATGTCTACGATGCGGGCGTCAACCCTCAGGGGATCATCGACTTCTTCCGGGTGCTGCTCGAGATGCAGGAGAGCAGGCCGGGCACCATCGAGCAGTTTTTCTCGAGCCACCCTCTCACCGAGGAGCGCATCCGCGATGTCCAGGGCGCCATCGCGGCGCTTCCCCCCAAGACCCTGGTGACCACCGAAGCCGGCTTCGACGCCTTCAAGAGCCGCGTCGCGCAGACGGCCCGGAAACGCTGAACGCGGGCGCCATGGCCGGGGCCGCAGGGAGAGAGGACCGCCGAGGGCTCCGCCGCAGCCTCGTGGCCGGGGCCGTTTACGACCTGGGCCTCGCTCTCGTCATCCTCCTCGCGGGCCAGAGCCTGCTCGCTCGCCTGGGCGCCGGGCTGCCGGAGGCCTGCGCCTTCTACCTGCGGCTCGGTGCGCTTCCCCTGCTCCTCCTTCCCGCGCTCTACCTTGCGGCGGCCGCGGCCGGGGATCCGGATCCCTTCCGGGCGGCCGTGCTCTGGGCGCGAGGCGGGGGTGGGGCGGCCCTCCTGGTCTTCACGCTTCTCGACGGGCCGCAGCCCTTCCGGCTCTTCCTCGCCCTGGGCCTCATGGACCTGATCTGGTGCGGGCTCCACTGGCGGCTCTGGCGCGTGGGCCCTGGCCCTCGCTCCGCGGGTCATTGACCGGGCCGGAGACTTCCCCCTAGGCTTGCCCCCATGAGCGAAGCCGAGATCCGGCTCACCGCGCTGTCTCACGGCGCCGGCTGAGCCTGCAAGATCGCGCAAGGCGCGCTCGCCCAGGTTCTGGACGGGCTCCCCATGTTCCGCGACCCCAATGTCCTCGTCGGGAACGACATGTCCGACGACGCGGGGGTCTATCGCATCAGCGACGAGCTGGCGCTGGTGCAGACGGTGGATTTCTTCACCCCCGTGGTGGACGACCCCTACGACTTCGGCGCCGTTGCCGCCGCCAACGCGTTGAGCGATGTCTATGCCATGGGGGGCGAACCCTTCATGGCCCTCAACATCGTCGCCTTCCCCGCCGACGGCCTCGACATGGCCATCCTCCACGAGATCCTGCGCGGCGCGGGGGAGAAGTGCATCGAGGCGGAAGTGGCGGTGGTGGGCGGCCACTCCATCGACGACAGGGAACCCAAGTTCGGCCTGGCCGTGACCGGGCGGGTCCACCCACGGCGCATCTGGCTCAACAGGGGCGGCCGGCCGGGGGACATGCTCGTCCTCACCAAGCCGCTGGGCGTGGGCATCCTCACCACCGCGATCAAGCGGGACGGTCTTTCCCCGGAAGAAATCGCCGCGGTGGTCGCCCAGATGGCCACCCTCAACCGTGGCGCGATGGAGGCGGCGCGCAATCTTCCTGTGAACGGCTCCACCGATGTGACGGGTTATGGGCTCCTGGGGCACCTCTACGAGCTCGCGATCGCCTCGCAGGTCGAGGCCGAGGTCTGGGCCGGCGCTGTACCGGTTCTCCTGCGCGAGCGGGTCCTGGAGCTGGCAGAGGCGGGGATGGTGCCCGGAGGCTCGAAGAAGAACCTGGCCTTTGCCCAGGAGCACGCCGCGTTTGAGGAGGGGATCGACCCCCTGGAGCGGCTCGCGCTGGCAGACGCGCAGACCTCGGGGGGGCTCCTGCTCTCGGTGCCGGAGGCCCATGCCGGGGCCCTCGTCTCCGCTCTCGAAGCCGCGGGGACGCCGGTCGCGGCGATTGTCGGCAGGCTCCGCTCGGGCGAGCCGGGACGCATCCGCGTCCTGTCCCGGCGCGGCTGATCGCGCCACCGGCCTGCCCGCGAAGCCGGTATACTTGTCTCGTCATGCATCCCGCCGGCTGCCCCTTCATCCCGTCCTCGTCGCGCCCGCGCGTCCCGGCCCTCGTGCTCGCCATCGCTCTCTTCTGCGTGGTCCTTCTCCCCTGGCATGCGGCCTCTGCGGGACAGACCGAGCGGGTGGTGCTGGTCGTCATCGACGGGCTCCGCTACACGGAGGGCATGGGCGACCCCGCCCGCACCTATGTTCCGGAGATGGACCTTCTGGCCGGGCAGGGGACCCTGGTGGAGAACTTCCGCAACGACGGCTACACCTACACCTCCCGGGCGGTCCCCGCGATCTGGTGCGGGGGTTGGACCCAGATGATCAGCTTCTCCGACCCGGCCTGCGGGGGCATGACGAACTACTACTCCGCGATGCCCAGCCTCTTCGAGTACTACCGCAAGGGCCTCGGGAGGCCCGCCGACGACTGCATCTATGTGCTCAAGTACCTCTGCTCCTGGAAGGGCAGCTTCCACGCCGATTATGGCCCCGCCTACTGGCCCACCTACCACGCCGTGGGCTCCACGGACACCGATGTGTGGAACCAGGCCCAGGCGGTGCTGGCCACCGAGGAGCCGCATTTCATGCTGCTCTACCTGGCGGATGTGGACCACGCGGGGCATTCGGGGGACTGGGCCGCCTACACCCAGGCCATAGAGACCGCCGACGACATTGTCGGCCGGCTCTGGCAGACGCTCCAGACGGATCCGGTCTACGCCGGCAAGACGACCCTCATCGTGACCAATGACCATGGGCGCCACACCACCGACTTCACCGGTCACGGCGACAGCTGCGAGGGATGCCGGCGGATCCAGTTCCTGGCCGTGGGGCCGGACATCCGGGTGGGCGCCGTCACCACCCTGCCAAGGGTGATCCCGGACATCACCCCGACCATTGGCGCGCTGCTCGGCTTCGAGACCCCTCTCGTCACCGGCTCAGCCATGGAGGAGATCTTCCGAGCCGAGACAGGCCTGGAGGACGGCTTCGCCGGGATCTCCTCTCCGGGTCTCGCGCTCAGCGTCCTGCCAAGCCCGGTGCGAAGCCGCGCCGAGCTGCGCTTCACCCTCTCCGCCCCGGGCCGGACGGAATGCGCCGTCTACGACCTCGCGGGCCGGAGAGTGGAGACCCTCCTTGACGAAGACCTGGAGGCGGGTCCTCATGTCCTCTCCTGGGAGCCCCGGGGCGCCGCCTCTGCCTTCCCAGGTACCGGCATCTACTTCGTGACGCTCCGCACCGCGCAGGAGCGGGCCGCCCGGCGCGTCCTCCTGCTTCCGTGACCGTCGTGCCGCTCCACGCGCCCAGGCGGTGATGACCCTGCGCCTCGCCTCCCGCCACCTCCTTGCCCTGCGTCGCCGGAGCGAGGAAGCCTATCCCGAGGAATGCTGCGGGTTCCTGCTCGGGCGCCCCCACAAGGGCGTGAAGGAAGTCGCCGCCGTCCGTCCGTCCGCGAATGCGGCGGAGTCCGGCCCGGATCGCCGCTACCGCATCCCGGCAGAGGCCTACTTCGACGCCCAGCGCGACGCCGGGCAACGCGGCCTGGCGGTGGTCGGCTTCTATCACTCGCATCCGGACGCACCCGCCGAGCCCTCGGAGGAGGACCGCGCCGGCGCCCTTCCCGGAGTCTCCATGGTCATCATCTCCGTGGAGAACGGGCGCGCGGGGGCGGCGCGCTCCTGGCTGCTCGCCGGGGATCGCTCCCGCTTCGACCCCGAGCCCCTGGACGGGTAGAATGTCGGACGCCATGGCTCTCTCGAAGGATGAGCTCCGCCGGTACAGCCGCCACCTGATGATCCCCGAGGTCGGCCTGGAGGGTCAGGAGCGGCTCAAGGCCTCGAGCGTCCTCCTCGTCGGGATGGGGGGGCTCGGCTCGCCGGCCGCGCTCTACCTGGCCGCGGCGGGGATCGGCCGCCTGGGCTGCGTGGACTCGGACGCGGTGGACCTCACGAACCTCCAGAGGCAGGTCCTCCACGGCACCCCCGACATCGGGCGGCCCAAGCTCGACTCGGCGGGGGAGCGGATCGCCGCCCTCAACCCCCATGTCCTCCTGGAGCCCCACCCCCTTCGCCTCGACGCGACCAACGCCCTGCGGATCCTGGGCGGCTACGACCTCGTCATCGACGGGTCGGACAACTTCCCGACCCGCTACCTCGTCAACGACGCCTGCGCGCTGCTGGGCAAGCCCGATGTCTACGGCAGCGTCTACCGCTTCGAGGGCCGGGTGTCGGTCTTCGACGCCGCGCGGGGGCCTTGCTACCGCTGCCTCCACCCACAGCCGCCTCCGCCGGACTCGGTCCCGAGCTGCGCCGAGGGCGGGGTGCTGGGTGTCCTTCCCGGGATCGTGGGGGCGATTCAGGCCACCGAGGCGGTGAAGCTCCTGCTGGGCATCGGCTCGAGCCTCCTGGGCCGCCTCCTCCTCCTGGATGCGCTGGCCATGGATTTCCGCGAGCTGCGCCTCCGCAAGGATCCAGGCTGCCCTCTCTGCGGGGCAAACCCCGCAATCCGCGAACTCATCGACTACGATGCCTTCTGCCTGGACGCGTCCGTGGCGGGCGGGATCCCGGAGATCTCTGCGGCGGACCTGGCCCGGCGGCGCGGGGAGATTACCCTCCTGGATGTGCGCGAGCCCTTCGAGCAGGTCATCGCGAGCATCGGGGGGGCGCGCCTCATCCCGCTCGGCGAGCTGCCCGGCCGGATGGGTGAACTCGCCCGGGGCGAGGACATCGTCGTCTTCTGCCGTTCGGGGCTGCGCAGCGCAGCGGCCGTCCGGCTGCTTCTGGACGCCGGTTATCCCCGGGTGCGCAACCTGCGCGGCGGGATCCTTGCCTGGGCGGACGCGGTGGATCCGACCCTGGCCAGGTACTGACCGGATGCACCGCAGCCGGGGCCTGGTCGTGCGCGCGCAAAGCCACAGCTTCATCGTGCGCGCCCCCGAGGGGGAGTTCCCCGCGTTCCTCCCCAAGAAGCTGCGTTTCCGCAACAGCGGGCTGGTGGACCCCGTCGCGGTGGGGGACGAGGTCGTTCTGGACCTGTCCGCCGCCCAGGCGGCCATCGAGGAGATCCTCCCGCGGCGAAACCTCCTGGCCCGCCAGGCCCTGGGGCGGGTGGGCAAGAGGCAGATCCTGGCCGCCAACATCGATGTCGCCGTGGTTGTCCTTGCCGCCGCCGACCCGGCCTGGAAGCCCGCCACCCTGGACCGCTATCTCGTTCTGGCCTCCTTCAACTCGGTGCCGGCGGTGGTCTGCATGAACAAGATCGACCTCGACCCAGAGCTGCGCGGGAGCGGGGAACTGGCCGTGTACCCGCGGCTGGGCATGCCCGTGGTCTTCGCCTCAGCCCTGAGCGGGGAGGGAGTGGAGGGTATCCGCGAACTCCTCGCCGGCAAGACTGCCGTGTTGCTGGGCCCCTCGGGCGCCGGCAAGAGCAGCCTCATCAACCGCCTGGTTCCCATGGCCGGTCTGCGGGTCGGCGAGCTCAGCATCCAGACCGGCAAGGGAAGCCACACCACGACCTGGGTGGAGATGCTGGACCTACCCGGGGGCGGGCGCCTGGTGGACAGTCCCGGACTGAGGGTCCTCGACCTGACCGGCCTCGACCCCGCGGAGCTGGTGAACCACTTCCCGGAGCTGCGCGAGCTGGCGCCGCGCTGCAGGTTCCCCGACTGCCGGCACCTCTCCGAGCCCGACTGTGCGGTGCAGGAGGGCCTCGCCGAGGGCTCTGTGGCTCCCCACCGCTATCAGAGCTACCGCCGGATCCACCATAGCCTGGAGGCGGGGGAGGGTTGAGGAGCGGCTGGGGGGGATGGGGGGCCCGGGGCCTAGTCCGTGCAGGCGGTCGGGAGAGCGACGCGTGCGGGCAGCTGGAGGCGGCGCGCTGCCGCCGCGCCCTCGCTGTTGAGGCTGGCCAGGACCATGGAGCGTTTCCCCCAGCGGGTGGCGGCCATGGTGGAGGAGAACCAGATGTCGGCCCGCTTGCGGTGCCGCTGGGCCATGGTGTCCTCCACCTGGAAGACCCCTGCTCCCTCGATCTCCACGAGATCGCCGAAGGCAAAGGGCGCCCCGGGAGTGAACTCCCGCAGGAGATCCCTCGAGAGGGCGACGATTCCCGTCCGGACCCGCGTGTTGGAGGCGGTCACATAGGGGGAGTCGTCCGTCTGCCCCACCGAGCTGCTGTAGCCGGTCACGGTCACCGGGATGCGGAGCAGGTGGCGGGGGGCCCGCCTGGCGGGCGGGGGCTCAGGGGGATGGATGGGGAGCTGGGGGAGCTCGATCTGCACCGCGAGCGGCATGACCACGCGCTCGGCGACCTCCTCCGGCCAGGCGGAGCCGACCACCAGGATCCCGGCCGCCATCAGCGTCAGGGACGCGATGCGGACGAGCCGGCGCCGCCGATCGGATCGATTGTGGTCGTCATGGTTCATACGAAGTCATCCCGAAGTGAGAATCCAGAGCTCGAGAACCCGAAGACGGGGTTGATGGGGATTGAGGAGATCAAGGCTCCGACGGGAGCGCGACTGAATGATTAACGGATAGAGTATACCCGCTCCGCCCCTGCGCGATCAACCCGGACGAGCCCGGCGGTCGAACCGGTCCACCGAGAAAATCCCTGAAAACCGGGCTATTCCGGCTGTCCGGCCAAGACCTCGTCGATTCTATGGAATATCGTCATCCATTATGTCTATGACGGTGTTTTCCGATTTAGTGTTGACCCCTTTCTTCATGCAGGACTACGCTTCGGCCATGACTATGACATCCATGCCAGTCAGGCCTCATCGGACGACGACCCTCACCGCCAGCGAGGAGCGGGTCATGAACAATGTAGAGCTCGGCCGCCGGATCAAGCAACTCCGTCTCGCGCAAGCTCTTACTCTGAAGGACATCGAGTCGAAGGTGGGGGTTTCGGCCACCCATGTCTCGGAGATCGAACGGGGGAAGACCTCGCCCACGGTCGGGGCCCTCGCCAAGATCGCAGAGGCGCTGGAGGTCAATCCCTCCTTCCTGGTCGACCTCCCCGTGGGGGACGAGATCTCCTACACCCGCCGGGGGGACAGGGAGTTCATCGTCGGCCCGAAGAACGAGGCCCGCTGGGAGATCCTGACCACCGAGCGCCCCTTCGCCGAACAGAGCCTACAGGACCTGGACCTCGAGCCCGAGATGAAGGAGCAGGTGGTGCGGCCGCCGCGCCCGGGGGGCG
>CAZWKH010000126.1:0-7452 GCA_964633885.1 uncultured bacterium
GGTGCGCATACGATCCACCACGACATCCTGACGCGACTTCCCCCCGAGGCCGTCGAGGAGGAGATCCGCGGCTCACGTGAACGGATCGAGAGCGAGCTGGGAAAGGAGATCCGCCATTTCGCCTACCCCAACGGCACCCGGGCCGACTTCGACGCCGCCGTTCGGGAGGCGGCGAGCAGGCACTTTGTCTCCGCTGTGACCACCATCGACGGGTTGGCGGGTCCGCAGGGGGATCTCTTCGCGCTGCCCCGCATCCCCATCGGCCGTGACGCCACGGCGGCGGAGTTCACGCTCCGTCTCTGCGGGCTCTGGCCCGGGCGGGAGCGGTGACCCGGGTGGCATCACGAACCCTCGTCACGGATCTCAAGGCCGTCGAGGCGCTCCAGCCCGATTGGGACCGCCTCCTCGCGGCCGGCGGAGGCACGCCCTTCCAGAGCCACGACTGGGTGGTGTCCTGGCTCGAGGCCTTCGCCGACGAGACGGAGCCTCTCGTGATCACGGTGCCGGGCGACCAGGGCCTGGATGCGATCCTGCCCCTCTGCCGGCGCGGGAGAGGATCTCTCACCTTCGCGGGACATCCGCAGAACGACTACGGCGGATGGGTGGCGGATCCGGGGCGATCCGGCGCGCTGGAGAAACTGGCCGAGGCCCTGGCCGCCCTGGGTGGACGAGGCCTGCTCCTGGACCAGCTTCCGGAGCGGCACCCCGCCTGGCGCGGGCTGATCGAGCCCCTCGCGCGCACCCGCGCCGTCTGGTCCCTGGCCCCGGCCGATCTCTGTCCGGCGATGCTCCTCGAGGATCCCGCCGCCGCAAGGGATCTCTACTCCAAGCGCCGCGTGGCCAACTGGACGAACTGGTTCGAGCGGCGCGGCCGGCTCGTCTTCCGGGTAGAGGAGGATGCCGAGCGCTCGGGAGCGCTCCTCGAGACCCTCTTCGCTCAGCACATGCGCCGCTGGGACGGAACCGACACGCCGAGCGCGTTCCGCGATCCGCGGATGCAGGCCTTCTACCGGGCCTTCGTCGCGCGGATGATGCCCAAGGGGCTGGTGCGGATCGCCGTTCTCTCGCTGGACGACGCTCCGGTGGCCCTCCTCCTCTTCCTCTGCCGTGACGGGGTCTACCACCTCTACAAGTCCGCCTACGATGTGGCCTACCACAACCGGTCCCCGGGGCAGGTCCTGTTGCGCTGCCTGCTCGAGCACGCTCTGGAAGAGAGCGCGCGGGAGATGGATTTCACCCGGGGCGGCGAGGGCTACAAGCACCGCTACTGCAACCTCGTCCGGCGCAACCACCGGCTGGTGCTGTATCCGGACCGCCCGCGCAAGTGGGCCGCGGAAGCGCGGCGGCGCCTGGCCGCCTCGCGCGTCGTGCGCCGGATCCGCGGTGCGTCGCAGCAGTAGCTGCGGGCGTTCCCGCGGTCAGCCTGCCCCGTCCATCAGGTTCTTGGCGACGCGCAGCTTGCCCGAGGCCTCGCGGGGGATGGCCTCCACCGGGCGCAGGGTCAGCTCGATGTCGTCCTCCAGGAACGCGGCCAGCCGGGAGCGCAGCCATTCCGGGGTGGCCGCGTCGTAGTCGGGTCCCGCCACCACCAGGGCCTCGAAGCGCCGGGGTTCATGCTGGAGGAGCTGCAGCGCCTCGATGCGCCGCCCGTCCGTCACCAGCCGGTTCGTGAAGGCCACGCCGGGCACGCGCTGCCCCCGCGAGTTGACGAAGGTGTCCGCGGTGCGGCCCAGGATGTCGCGCAGCCGCGGCGCCCCCCGCCCGCAGGCGCAGGGCGCGGCGTCCAGCCGCCCCAGGTCGCGGATGCGGTAGCGGATGAGCGGGAGGGCGCGGTTCCAGAGATCGGTCACCACGATCTCGCCAACTCCTTCCGCGGGCATGTCGGGCAGGGGTAGCAGCTCGACATGGAGGCCGTAGACATTGACATGGAGCCCGTCCAGCCGCTGGCACTCGGTGGCGATGCGCCCGCACTCGCGCGCGCCGTACCAGTTGACGGGAGCCCGGCCGAAGGCGGCGCGGATGGTCTCCCTCTGCGCGGGCAGGAGCGGCTCGGCCGTGCAGGAGAGGGCGGGGATGGTCAGGCGGATGCATCGCTGCAAGAGGTGCCGGGCGAAGATGGCGAGCGGGGTGGGATAGGCCTGCAGGAGCACCGGCCGGAATGCCTGGAGCTCCCGGGCGTAGCCGTCCAGGATCGCCTCGTCGAGAAGCCCCGAAGGGAAGAAACGGTTGCGGGAGACCAGGGCCCCGCGCAGCCGCCCCTTCCAGCTCGGTTTTCCGGGCGCGTCCTGCCGCGCGCCCCAGAGGTAGGCGATGCGCAGGCCGGGCCGGTACCCGAGCCAGGCGTCGAAGGCCAGGGTCGCGCCCCAGCGGCGCCAGTGGGACTCGCGGTCCAGCAGGAAGGGAATGGGGGAGCTGGTGGTGCCTCCGGTGGCGGTGGCGATCCGCTCCCGCGGCGCGAAGGCGTCGCTGGCGAGGTCCTCATGACGCTGGCGCAGGTCCTCCCGCGTAAGGCAGGGAAGGCCGCGGAACTGCTCCCAGGTCATGGCCTCCGGACGGGCGATGCCGGCCTCGGCGAAGCGCTCGGCGTAGAAGCGGGTGTGCCTGGCCGCGTGGGCCGCGATGGCGCGGATCCGCTCGAGCTGGAAGGCCTCGATGCGCTCCGCCGGTGCGGCGGTCAGCGCCTCCGCCTCGCCGGCGAAAGACCGCGAGCGGTCGCCGCGCAGCCTGGCGTCGAGGGGCGCGAAGACCGTGGGGGAGAGGAAGTCGAGAAGGCGGTCGGCGGCGTGCATCTGGCTCCTGCTCCCGCCCTGCGGGGGCGGCGCGACTCCTTTCGCCCGGGGTGGCCGGGGGGATCTCTCCCCGGCGGGACAGCACCGAGGTCCATACTCTACTATCTTCGCCCGGAGTTGCGAATCGAGCGTCGCGGCGCGCGGCGCCCCGGAGGACGGTTGAATCACGCGACGAACGGTGGCCAGGATGCGTAACGGCGCCGGTGGGAACCGCCCGGTGGTGGTGGCCGAATTCCGGGCCACCCATTCCACTGCCGGCGGCCCGGACAAGACGGTGCTCCTCTCCGCGGTCCGCCACGATCCGGCGAGGGTGCGCATCGTCCCCATCTTTCTCGTGCCGGAGGGAGACGAGGCGCCGGGCCTGTGGGAGCTGGCCAAGGGCTGTGGGGCGGAACCGATCGTCGTTCCCTACCGGGGCCCCCTGGACTTAACGATCCTCGGCGATGTGGACCGCCTTCTCGAGCAGCATGGCTGCCGCGTGCTCCATGCTCACGATTTCAAGACCGATGTGCTGGGGCTCTACCTCGGCCGCCGCCGGGACCTCGGCCTGGTGGCCACCGCCCATGGCTGGTCGAGGCTCCTGAGCCGCAGGCAGAGGCTCTACCATGCCGCGGACCGATGGGCTTTGCGGCGCTATCCCACCGTGATCGCGGTCTCGGAAGCCACTGCCGGGGAACTCCGCCGCGTCGGCGTGTCGCCGCAGCGGATCGAGGTCATCCCGAACGGCGTGGATCTGGACCGCTGGAGCCCCCAGATGCCGGCGCAGACGCCGCCGGGTCTGCGGCCGGGCCGGCGGGTCGTGGGCACGGTGGGGCGGCTCTCCATCGACAAGGACATGGGCACGCTCATTCGCGCCCTGGCCGCCTGGGCGCCGGCCGCCGAGGCTCCGGATCTCGTCATCGTGGGAGAGGGACTGGAAGGGTCGCAGCTTCGGATGTTGGCGAAGGAGGTGGGGGTGGAGGAGCGCGTGCTGTTCCTGGGCCATCGCACGGACCTCCGGGATCTCTACGCGGCCATGGATGTGTTCGTGTTGAGCTCGCGCACGGAGGGCATGCCGAACGCCCTGCTTGAGGCCATGGCGATGGAGCGGCCCTGCGTGGTCACTCCGGTGGGTGGGGTGGCTGAGCTGGCGGGCCCCGCCGAGGCCCTCCATGTCGCGACGGGGGACGCCGCGGGGATGGCTGCGGCGATCCGCTCGCTGCTGGAGGATCCGGCTGCGGCGCGGGCGCTGGCCGCGCGGGGGCGCGCACGGGTAGCCGAGCGATTCTCCTTCGACGCGAGGCTGCGCCGCATGGAGACCCTCTACGAGCGGATCGCCGCCGGGTGGGGGTAAGGGCGCGGAGCCCACGATCCCGGCGGCTTGCGGCGCCGGGGGTCAGGCCCCGGAGGAAGGGTTGTGCGGGGTCCCGGCGACGCGGGAGATGACGAATTTCTGCTTGCCGCTCGGTGCGGGCGGGATGGACCCGACGAGACGGATCTCCACCCGCATGGACGGCCCCACCAACCGCTCGACCTCCCGGCCGATGGGACGGAGGTCGGGGGCGGCTGCCCGGGTCTCGGCCTCCACCAGAACCTCCAGGACGCCGAACTCCGCCTGAACTACCTGGAAGCGCCGCACCCCGGCGACATGGTAGAACAGGTGGCTGAACACCTCTCCGTGCAGCCTCTTCCCCTCCGGGGTGATCACGCAGTCGCTCTCGCGTCCGACGATGCGGCTCAGCCGCAGGCCGCCGCGACCGCAGGAGCAGGCACCCGGAGCAGGGACCGCCAGATCCCCGGTGGCATAGCGCAGGAGGGGCATGCCCTCGTTGAAGAGGTCCGTGACCACGACACGGCCCGTCTCGCCGGGCGCGACCGGTCGGCTGTCGGCGTCCAGCAGTTCGAGGATCCGCCCGTAGGCCAGGACATGGAGCCCCTCATGGGCTGTGCATTCCGCGGCGATGCAGTTCACCTCCCGGCAGCCGTAGAAGTCGTAGACCGGAGCAGCGAAGGCGCGGCCGATGCGCTCCCGCGCGTCGGGTTGCAGGATCTCCGCGCTGGAGCGCACCGCTCGGGGGCGGATCCCTCCCATGCCGCGATCGAGGAGAAATTTGGCGAACTGGTCCAGGACCCCCGCATAGCCGAGGACATACCCCGGGCGCCAGCGGCAGAGCTCCTCGGCGAAGGCCGCCATGGTGGCCTCATCGAAACGGAAGGCGTTCATGCCGCGCAGTCGCTGCAGGCGCAGGGCGAGGCGCTCCTTGAGGGGCATCTCCCCGAACTCGCGGTCGGCGCCCCAGAGCCCCGCGGTGCGCGTGCCCGGGGGCACGCCCCACCAGCCGGTCACCAGCAGCTCGGCCGCCACCATATGGTCCCAGTAACGGCGGTCCTGGTAGAAGGAGACCGGCTCTCCCGTGGATCCCCCCGTGGTGTTGAGGCTCAGACGGCGGGTGTCCCGGCCCTCGGGCACCATGCCCTCGCGGTCGCGCTGCAGATCGCCGCGCTGGATGGGGGCGAGGCGGGCCCAATCCGCCCAGCCGCGCAGGGGATTGCGGTCCAGGCCCGCGGCCCGCAGCCGGTCGAGGGTCGCCGGAGCGCGGCGCGCCGTGTTGAGCAGGCGCTGGAGGCGCTCCAGTTGATGGTCCGCGATCGCCTCGGCGCCGCGCCACTGGATCGCCTCCATCTCGCGGCGCATGGCCGGGGCGCGGCTTCCCTTGCGGATGAGGTTCAGGTGGTAGTACGCGCCGTAGAGAGCGGGGTAGAGGCTCATGCCTCCCTCCCCGCCCTGAACCGGCCCCGCAGCCCGCCCAGCGCCCCCACCCCCGCGCTCCGCTCGGCGGCGGTGAGGGCAATGCGCCAGCTGCTCCCGGCGTAGAGGAGCCCGCCCGCCGCCGCGTAGGCGAGGATGAGCGGATAGGTCTCGGCCTCTCGCAGGTGGCGCAGCGCGAGAACGGTGGCTGCGAAGAGGAGCGCGGAGGGGATGAAGCGCAGAATGGTGCGCCGCAGGTGCTCTCCGATCCCCAGGCCCAGGGCCCGGGCGGCGATGACGAACCAGGCGGACTCCATGCCCGCCTTGACGAGGAAGACGGCGAGGCCGACCCCGGCCACGCCCCGCGCCGAGGCGAGGAAGGCGATGACGGGCACGCCGAGCACCGCGATGACGAGTCCCGCCGCGGCGGGCCGCCCATGGCGGTTCATGCTCACCAGGAGGCGGCTGGCGTTGGGGGCCAGGGCCTCCACCAGGAGGCCGGCGGCCAGGAACCGGATGACCCAGGCGCCGCCCGCCGCGTAGTTTGGGCCGATCCAGCGGGCGATGAAGGGTCCCCCGAGCAGGAAGGTTCCCACCGCCATGCCGATCATCACGAACTGCAGGGCGCGGGTGAAGGAGAACCAGGCGCTCAGGGTCTCGGCGCGATCCCCCTTCCCGTCCAGCGCGCTGAAGTAGGGCATGAGCGGGAAGCCGAGCGCGGTGCCGAGGCCGGCCGCGTAGCCGACGAGGCGGTTGGGAATGGCGTAGTAGACGACCTGGCCCGCGCCGAGGACCCAGCCCATGATGATCGGCACCGACCCCTGCGCAACCCGCGCCGCGGCCATGAGAGTCACGCTCTTCACCCCGAAGCGGTAGAGATCCCCGACCGTGCTCCGTCGCACGCGGCGGGGGTCGATCGAGGGCGCCGGCCGGCGCAGAAGACTCCAGAGCGCGAAGAAGGAGAACTGCGCGAGGTTGGCGCCTAGCAGGATCACCGAGAGCCAGATGAGCCCCGAGCCGGGCCAGCGCGTGAGCGCCAGGTAGGTCGCCGCCGCCTGCGCC
Organism: uncultured bacterium; assembly: GCA_964633885.1. Classification (GTDB taxonomy): domain Bacteria; phylum Eisenbacteria; class RBG-16-71-46; order JABDJR01; family JABDJR01; genus CAVXKA01. Next base: position 6,580 of record CAZWKH010000126.1, read on the forward strand.
ACGGTGAGCAGGACGCGGGTAGCGTTCATCACATAGTGGCGCTGCATGCCCATGAGATAGGCGGTGAACACGGTTCCGGTCATCTGGAGGAGGAAGTTTCCGCCGAGGAGCACCGCGAGAAGCCTTGCTTCCGGAACCTGGGCGGGATCGATGTTGAGGAGGCGCTCAGGGAGGCCCGCGATCACGCAGGCGACCAGGAGGCCCAGGAACCCGGCCCCGGTGAGGAGCAGGAAGGTGGCGCTCATCACGGCGTCGAGCTCTTCGCGATCCTCCTGCGCGGCGGCCCGGGCCACGAAGCGGATGAAGGCGGGCCCCACCCCCAGCTCCAGGATGGAGAGGTACCCGAAGACGCTTAGGAAGATCTCCCAGACGCCGTAGCCCCTGTCGCCGAGCTCCCGAACGATCACCGGGCTCAGGAGAAAGGAGATCACCAGGTTGACCGCGAACAGGAGCACTCCGGAGGTGGAGTTGAGGATCACCAGTCGTTTCATAGGGTATTTCTCAACCGGTATCGCTCCTCGGATGCGCCGGGCGGCCGGGCGACGCGCGAACGCCCCATCTTAAGCCGCTTCGGCGGGGATTGCGAGCGGGCCGGCGCTGCCCTGGTCAGAAGCCTGGGCGCGCCCGCGGCCAGGAAGACTTGGCCCGGCGTGCCGCCAAGATGACGCCGGGCGGGAGGAAGCTGGCCGCCCAGAGGAGCAGCGCGGTGGCGAACCAGGAATGCCAACCCGCGCAGGCGCGGAGGTGCTGGCGGGCTGCGCCCGTCGAGAGCCGCTCCCAGTGCCACTCCGCCAGCTTGAAGTGCGCATGACGCAGGGCGCTGCACAGCGCCCGCCTCTGGCCGGTCATCCCGCGCAACCGCTTCCTGACCAT
>CAZWKH010000127.1:0-7376 GCA_964633885.1 uncultured bacterium
TGCTCATGGAGCTCCAGGAGCGGTTGCACCTCACCTACGTGTTCATCGCCCATGACCTGAATGTCGTCGAGCACATCAGCGATCGCGTGGCGGTCATGTACCTGGGGCGGATCGTCGAGCTGGCGGAGCGGGACGATCTCTATCGTAACCCGCTCCACCCCTACACGCGGGCGCTGCTCTCCGCGGTGCCGGTGCCCGATCCCGAGCAGCGCCGCCGCCGGGTGATCCTGGCCGGCGACGTGCCGAGCCCGGCACGGCCGCCCTCGGGATGCCGCTTCCATCCGCGTTGCCCACAGGCGCGCCCCGAGTGTGCGCAGAGGGAACAGGCGTTAACGGAGGTGGAGCCTGGTCACCGGGTGGCGTGCCATCGCGTGCCGGAACTCCCGCCCTGGAGCGCCGACCTCATCGCGGCGGAGCGCGGCTGACGCGGCGCCTGGGGCGCTTGGGCCGGGCGGCGGGTATACTTGCGGCACCCCATGCCGGAGGAGGTCCCATGTGCGCTCGAATCCTGGCACTCACATTCGTTCTCGGGTTCATACCCGCCTCCGCGGCAGCTCTGAACTGCATCCCGGTGTCCGGTTACGAGAACATGGTCGTGTCCTACGAAGATCAGGGGCTGGTGGTGGCCCTGGCGACCGACAAGACCGACTACGGCCTCGGAGAGACGATCCACTTCTGTCTCGTCCTGGAGAACACGGGGACGGATACGCTGCGTTGGGGGAGCGGTGCGGCGCCGATGCACGGCTTCTGCGTGCTTCCCGATACCTGCGCGACGCTCACACAGGCCGGGTGCCAAGGCGCCGCGCTCTTCTGGTATCCATCGATGCTGACCTGGTTCGGCGATTCGATCGTCGTCCCCCCCGGTGAGTGCGCCGTCCGCTACGCCACATGGGATGGCTGGGTCGTGGTGGACGACGACATTGGGCCGTACTACTACCATCTGGAGCTGCCGGCCGCCGGCTCCTATCGTGTCTTCGGAGGGCTTTGGCGCCAGGTGATTCCTGGAAGCTGGCTGCTCCTCGAGTACTTCGTCCCCTCAAGCTCCATCTGGCTGACCATCAACCTCGGCCCCGGCGTTCCGGTTCGACCTACTTCGTGGGGAAGACTGAAGACGCAGTACCGGTAGTCACCTTCGATGCCGACAAGCGTTGACCCGGCCTTCGCGAGGGAGTACCCTTGAGGTCGAGCCCAGTGCGGTATCAACCCGGAGTCAGGTGCTCATGACCTTTTCCGGAAAGACCCTGGTTTCTCAATCCCCTCAACGCTCCGCCGCCGCCGTGCGGCTTTTTTTGTGCCCGCGGACCGGGCTCGCGCCCGCCTCCGCCTCGGCCCCCGGGCGCCCTTCCTTCCCGAGGAGGTACTTGATGGAGCGATTCGGCACCGTGAAGTGGTTCAACGACCTCAAGGGCTATGGATTCATCGAGCGCAACGACGGTCCCGATGTTTATGTCCATCATTCGGAGATCCTGATGGCCGGCTACCGCACGCTCCGGCCAGGATCCCGGGTGGCCTTCGAACTGGACGAGGGCCCCGAGGGGCTGCTGGCCCGCCGGGTGAACCCTCGGGACTGACGGTCGGGGAGTCGGCTCCGGGGCGCGGCACGCGCCTGGATGCAGGAGGCTAACCGTATTACTGACAAACGCTAACAAGCTTGATTTCGAGTGGATTCCAGGAAGCCCGGGCCCTGCCCGGGCTTCTCGTTTTGGGCCGGGCCGGCCTCCCCCCTCAAGCGGTCCGTGGAAAGGCCGAAAACGAGTTGTGCCCCCATAGGGGCCGGACGCTTCTTCGGGGAGAGACATGTCCAGAAAACCGCTCAACGGTCACCTCAAGACCGCCCTCCTTCTCGCGCTCCTGGCGGCGTTCCTCTTCTCGCCGGACCCGGCCCAGAGTTCCTTCGTCGTGATGCTGGTCACCTGGTTCACCGCCTGCCTCATGGCCGAGGCGCTCTGGCACCCCGCCCGGGACGAGACCACGATGCTCACCATGGCTCCGGCGGCGCAGCTCACGGCCCTGGCCACCCTGCCCTTCCCCTGGGGGATCGCGCTGGTCCCGGGAGCGGCCCTCGCCGGGGATCTCGTCTGGCGCGGTCGCGGCTGGCGCCGGGCCCTGGCCTACGGGCTCGGCTGCGCTCTGGCCGCGGCGGCGGCCCTGGCCATCTTCCGGCTGACGGGGTTTGCCGGGCATCCCTCCTCGGGGGGAGCCCCAGGGCAGTTCCTGCGGGAGCCGCGGGCCATCGCGGGGCTTCTCCTGGCCGGCGCGGTCTTCATGCTGTCGAGCCAGTTCCTGCGGGCGGCCATGGCGTCCCGTGCTCGGAGGACCTCCACTGTGCGGGTGTGGCGCGAGGTGTTCGGCAGCGAGACGGAAATCGTCACCTCGGTGGCGCTTCTCACCGTCTTCGTCCTCGCGCAGTTCTGCTACGAGGTGCTCGGCTACCGCGGCCTTCTGCTCTGCGTCATGCCGCTCCTCTTCGTGCGCGACGGCTCCCACCGCTACATCGAGCTGGAGGCGGCACAGTCCCGGCTGATCCAGAACGAGCGGCTCGCCGCCAAGGGTGAGATGGCCGCGGAGATCGGCCATGAGCTCAACAACTACCTGGCCGCGGTGTCGGGCCGCGCGCAGCTCCTGCTGCGCAGCCTCGGCGAATCCACCGAGGACGGGCTCGTGACGGAGGCGGGCCGGGTGCGGGACCTCTCCGCGCAGATGGCCGAGCTCGCCAAGGGGCTCATGGACTTCTCGCGGCGCGAGGTCCGCAAGGCTCCGGCGGGGTTGAACGAGCTGGTCGAGAAGACGGTGGATTTCGTCCGTCCGCAGACCCGCTTCCGAGGCATCGATTTCCACTTTGACCCGGATCCCGACCTGCCCCATGTCGAGATGGACCCCGGGCAGATCCAGCAGGTGCTGCTCGCCCTCTTCGGCCGCGTGGCCGACCAGCCCTCGGCCACTGCCCGCAGCCTCGAGATCCGTACCTTTACCGACGAGCGCCGTCGCACGGCGGGGATCGAGATCCTGACCCCGAGGGCGGTGGACGCCTCTTTCGGAACCGGCTCCGGCGACAACGGGGAGGTCGAGGACGGCGCCCTCGGCATCGTCCTGCGCATCCTGGACCGGCATCAGGGCCGGCTGGAGCGGCCGCCCGTCTCGGAGCGCGGCGACGCCTTCCGGGTGCTCCTGCCCGCGGCGTGACCTGGGCCGCCAAAGCGGCTAGGCTTGCGTCCGGTATCCTCCGTCGAGGATTGCAGGGTCCGTCATTCCCGGGGGCATGGTCGTGGACGAGTATTCTTCCTGTTGGACGCGCGTCACCCGGAGCGGGCTGTCGGTGGCGGGCCGGCGAGCCGCCAACGAGGACGACCATGTCTTCGTCGATTCCGGGGACCCCGCCCGGCGCGCGCGCCGCGGGATCCTGGCCGCGGTCGCCGACGGCATGAGCGGGCTCGCCGGGGCGGCCACCGCGAGCGCGATGGCGGTGCGCCTGGTGGCCGAAACCTACGCCGCGGGGCGGGACCCCGATCCCGCAAGCGACCTGGTGCGTGCAATCCATGTCGCGAACGCGGCCATCCACGCGCGGGCGCTCGCGGATCCATCCCTCACCGGCATGGGGACCACCTGCACGGCCCTTCTCCTGCTCGGCGACCGGGCGGTCTACGCCCATGTGGGGGATTCGCGGATCTATCTGGTGCGGGAGGGCGGGATCGCCCAGCTCACCCGCGACCACTCGGTTCTGGAGGCCCTGCCCGACGCGCCGCAGGTGATCGCGGGAAATGCCCCGCCCGCCGATCTGCTGACCCGCGCCCTCGGGGTCTGGTCCCGGGTCCAGGCGGAAACCGCCGACGGGCCGATCCCCGTCCAGGCGGGGGACCTGTTCCTCCTCTGCACCGACGGACTTACCAAGGCCCTCGGCGACGCGGAGATCCTCCAGGTCCTTCTGGCATATGACCCAGAAACGGCCGCCAAGGAGCTGGTCCGGCTGGCGCTGGAGCGCGGGGCCACCGACAACATCACCGTGGAGGTCCTGCGCGTGGAGGCCGTCGAGCCCCTGCGCGGGGGATCGCGGTGAGGCGGCCGATGCGCCCCGACCCCGTGCCCGCCAAGCTGACCTCCGCCGTCGCGCGCGCCCGCATGGCGCCGGTGCTGCCGGTGCTGCTGGAGCTGCGCGATCGGGGGCATGAGGCGTACCTGGTGGGGGGCGGTATCCGAGACCTTCTCCTGGGGCGCGAGGGGGGGGACTGGGACATCGCGACTTCGGCCAGGCCGGAGGAGATGATCGCCTAGTTGCCGCGAGCGGTCCCCACCGCCGCCCGCCACGGAACAGTGACGCTGCCGCTTGCGGAGGGACCGGTGGAGATCACCGCCTATCGCACCGAGGGGCCGTACACCGACGGCCGCCACCCGGACTGGGTGCGCTTCGGCGCGTCGATCGAGGAGGATCTCGCGCGGCGCGACTTCACCGTCAACGCGATGGCCTTCGATCCCCACGCCGCCGTTTTCGCCGACCCCCAGGGTGGGCTCGCGGACCTTTCCGCCGGCGTCATCCGCACGGTGGGGGATCCCGACGCGCGCTTCGGCGAGGACGGCCTGCGCCCGCTGCGGGGCGCACGGTTCGCGGCGGTGCTGGAGTTTTCGGTGGACCCGGCGACCCTGGCCGCGATGGGCCGCGCCCGCGCCGGACTGGCGAGAGTGGCGCGGGAGCGGGTGCGGGACGAGCTGGTGAAGCTCCTCGCCGCGCCCCGGCCTTCCGTGGGGATCGAGATCCTCCGCGAGACGGGTCTCCTCGAGGACATCCTGCCGGAGCTCCTGGAAGGCGTGGGGATGGAGCAGAACCGCTTCCACGCCCACACCGTCTACGAGCACACCCTGCGCACCCTGGACGCGGCGCCGGCCGCGCGGCCGGTGGTGCGCCTCGCGGCGCTGCTCCACGACATCGGCAAGCCCCGCACCCGCGTGGTGGTGGACGGCGAGGGCACCTTCTTCAACCACCAGCAGGTGGGCGCACAGCTCAGCCGGGAGATCCTCGAACGGCTGCGGTTCCCCCGCGCGCAGACCGAGCAGGTGACTCATCTCGTGGCCGAGCACATGTTCCACTACACCCCGGATTGGACCGACGCAGCCGTGCGGCGTTTTCTGCGGCGGGTGGGAACCGGATCGCTGGACGATCTGTTCTCGCTGCGCGAGGCCGACGCGGCGGCGCGGGGCGGTAGGGAGGTCGGGGCCGGACCTCTGGAGGAGCTGCGCGCGCGGATCGACGCCGTTCTGGCGCGGTCCGAGGCCCTGAGCGTCGGGGATCTGGCCCTGCAGGGGGAGGATGTGATGCGCGCGCTGGGAATCGGTCCGGGACCCGAGGTAGGCCGGGCCCTGGCCGCGCTGCTGGAGCGCGTGCTCGAGGACCCCTCGCTCAACCGGCGCGAGCGGCTGCTGGCGATCCTGGGGGAAATGGGGCGGAAGTCTTGACGATGGCGCGCAGCGCCCATAGAGTGCTGGCCGAACCCACCAGGGGCTCACGGCAAGGAGGGCGAAGGCACCGGTGAGCGGAATCCACTTGCGCCATGTCCGCCATGGCGCGGCATGGCTGGGCGTGTCCGTCGCGCTCCTGGCGCTCGTCCTGCTGGCCAGGAACGAGCCCGGCGGCATGGAGGCGCTTCTGCGCGAGACCACCCGCGAGGCGCTGCAGAGCGCCGCGCGCGGTCCCATGCCCGAAGAACTCCTCGCCACGGTGGAGCAGTTGCACCTGCGCCGCGGGCAGACCGTGGAGGGCGCCCTCCTGGACTGCGGCGTGGACCGGCCGCGGGCCACCGCGGTTCTGGCCGGGCTCGGCGGCCTCGTGGACCTGCGCCGCGTGCGCCCCGAGGATCGCATCACCCTCTTCCGCGCCAGAGACGGCGAGCTGCGCCGGCTCGAGTACCAGAAGATCCCGGAGGAGAGGATCATCGTGGAGGCTGGCGAGGACGCCTTCCACGCGCGGGTGGAGCGGGCCCCCGTGCAGGTCCTCATCCGCAAGCTGTCCGGGTCGGTGGACGGGAGCCTCTACGAGTCCCTCACGGCCGTGGGGGGGGATCCGGGCCTGGTGGTGGAGTTCGCCGATCTCTTTTCCTGGGACTTCGACTTCTTCACCGACACCCGCAACGGGGACCGCTTCGAGCTGCTCGTCGAGGAGCGGGTGATCGGGGCGGAGACGGTGGGCTACGGGAAGATCCTCGCGGGGGCCTACCACCCTGCCGAGGCCCCGGCGCCGCTGCGCGTCGTCCACTACGCCTGGGGAACCGGCGCGGACGAGGGCGGCTATTATCAGCCCGACGGGCGCTCGATCCGCAAGCTCTTCCTCAAGTCGCCGCTCAACTACCGGCGCATCTCCTCCCACTTCAGCAAGAGCCGATTCCACCCGATCCTCAAGCGCTCGCGCCCGCACCTCGGGGTGGACTACGCCGCGCCCTCGGGGACGCCGGTGGTGGCCCTGGGCAATGGGCGGGTGGTGGATGTGGGGTGGCGCGGCGGGTACGGGCGCCTGGTCAAGATCAAGCACGGCAACGACACGGTGACCCAGTACGCGCACCTCTCCGGATACGCCAAGGGCATCCGCTCGGGAGTCCGCGTGAGCCAGGGCCAGGTGATCGGCTATGTGGGGGCCTCGGGGCTTGCCACCGGGCCCCATCTCGACTTCCGGGTGCAGCAGAGGGGCCGGTGGGTGAACCCGCTGACGCTCAAGGGCGGCGAATCGGAGCCCTTGCCGGCCCGTCACCGGCCGGGATTCGACGGCGAGGTGGCGCGTCTGGACGGCCTGTTGCAGGACATGGCTCCCGGCGAGGCGCGCCTGCGCGAGGACGCCTTGCGGGGGGGCGCGGCCCTGTCCGCCCGCCTTGACACCCCCCGGCCGTCCTGATACGGTTCGTCCCGATTTCAGGCGGGTGATCGAGCATCAAGAACCGCTCCGCAGGCGGTTCCGAAGCCGCAGGCGTGCGCGCCGCGAACCCCCGCGGCCGTCGGTTCCAAGGCCATCCCGCCCCAGGTCCACCCACACCGATCCGTCACCGCCCAAGGCGACCGTGGCGCCCAGGAACCCGAATCGATGATGGAAAGAGCCCAGGGAACCGACGCGCGCACCCGGGTCACCATGGACGATCTGCAGCGGCCCGTGGGAGACGAGCTCGCGCGCGTCCGCGAAGAGCTTTCCCGGTTCTTCGTCTCGGATGTGCGGCTCATCAACGAGATCTCCACCCACATGCTGAGGGCCAACGGCAAGCGGTTCCGCCCCACCCTCCTCCTGCTGGCCAACCGCCTGCGCGGGCCGGTCTCCCCGGATGCGATCCTGGCCGCCACCATCGTGGAGCTGGTGCACACCGCCACCCTGGTGCACGACGACTCCATCGATCGCTCCTTTCTGAGGC
>CAZWKH010000128.1:0-7374 GCA_964633885.1 uncultured bacterium
TCCCAGTCGAACCCCAGCCAGCGGATGTCCTCCACGATCCCGTCCACGAACTCCTGCTCCTCCTTGGTCGGGTTCGTATCGTCCATGCGCAGGTTGCACTTGCCGCCCGGGTATTCGAGGGCCGCTCCGAAGTCGAGTGAGATCGCCTTGGCGTGGCCGATGTGCAGGTACCCGTTCGGTTCGGGGGGGAAGCGGGTATGCACGCGCCCCCCGTTCTTCCCCTGCTCCACGTCCCGGGCGATGATCTCGCGGATGAAGTCGCGCGGCGCGGCCGGCGTCGAGCTGTCCATGGGTCCCCTTCCTTCGTTTCCGCTCACCCTCGCCCCTCCCCCGCGAAGCGTTCCGCGAACTCCCTCTCGAGCTTCTTGAGGCGCTTCTCAGAGATCCCCCCCAGGGTCTCGATGGCCCGGCGCAGGCGGACCCGCGTCATGTCCGATCCGAGAATGGCCATCGAATCGTAGAGCGGCGTCCACACCCGCGACCCGCTCAGCGCCACATAGAAGGGCAGGTTGAGATCGCGCGCCTTGACCCCCAGGACCGCGGCCAACTCCTGGAACACCGCCTCGATCGCGTCGCGGGTGAAGGCCCGCAGGGGCTCCAGCTTCCACACGGCCATCTGCAGGATCTCCGCCGTCTCCTCGGGGGTCTTCCCCTTCAGGGTGAGATCGGCGGCCTCGCAGGCCACCTCGTCGGCGAAGAAGGGCGCGGTGAGCCGCCCCCAGTCCCCCAGGGTCTCGAGCCGGGGCTGCACCAGCGGGATGATGCGGGCGAGGTTCTCGGGATTGAGCGCCCAGCGTTCCAGCGCGCCGGCAAGGGCCTCGGGGGAGTAGTCCTCACGGATGTACCGGCCGTTCAGCCACCGCAGCTTGGCCGGATCGAAGACCGGCCCGCCCAGGGAGATCCGCTCCAGCTCCAGCTTCGCGCACATCGCGTCGAGAGTGAACTTCTCCTGGCCGTCGGGCATGAGCCAGCCCATGAGACCCAGGAAGTTGCGCAGCGCCTCGGGAAGAATCCCCGCCCGTCTGTAGTACTGGATCGAGGTCGGATTGCGGCGCTTGGAGAGCTTCGTCTTGGCGGGATCGTTGTTGCGCAGGAGCGGCAGGTGGCAGAAGACGGGCGGCTCCCACCCGAAGCAGGCGTAGAGCTGCAGGTGTTTGGGGACGGAGTTGATCCACTCCTCGCCCCGGATGATGTGGGAGATCTCCATGAGGTGGTCGTCCACCACGACCGCGAGGTGGTAGGTGGGGAAGCCGTCGGACTTGAGGATCACCTGATCGTCCACCGAGGCCCAGTCCTTGCGAATCTCCCCCCGCAGGAGGTCGCTGAAGACGCATTCCCCCTCCAGCGGCACTTTCATGCGGACCACATGGGGCTCCCCCGAGGCCGCCCGGCGGGCCGACTCGGCGGGGTCCAGCCCGCGGCAATGGCGGTCGTAGCCGCCGCCCGCGCCCTCGCGCTTGCGCACCCCGTCGAGGCGCTCCTTCGTGCAGAAGCACCGGTAGGCCTGCCCCGCCGCCAGCAGCCGGTCCGCGTGCTCGCGGTAGATGGGGAGCCGCTCGCTCTGGCGGTAGGGGCCGAAAGGCCCTCCGATGTCGGGGCCCTCGTCCCAGGGCAGCCCGATCCAGCGGAGCGACTCGAGGATCGCCCGCTCCGATTCCGGGGTGGAGCGGAGGCGATCGGTGTCCTCGATGCGCAGCACGAAGGACCCGCCCCGCCCCTTGGCGAAGGCGTAGTTGAAGAGCGCCTGGTAGGCCGTTCCGACATGGGGATCGCCGGTCGGCGACGGAGCCACGCGCACACGGACGGGCTTCTCGGCCATGGACTCCTCGCGAAGAAAGGGCGCCGGCCCCGCCGGGCCGGCGCGTTCACGCCGTCGATAAAGCGCGCGATTCTACCACGGGCCGGATCAGACCGTCGTGCGCAGGGACTCCAGGAGGGCCGCCGCCTGCTCCACGAAGGCCGCCGCTCCGGGGTCCAGCCCATGATCCGGGGCGAGGATGTCGAGCTGCTCGACGACCGCGGCATAGTCGGCCATCTCGAGCGCGGCCCTGGCCGCGAACCACCGGATGTCGGAGACGGAGTAGCTCTTGTCATGGGCGAAGCGGTAGTTGGGGCCTGCCAGCAGCAGCGCGGCCGCTGTCGAGCGCACCGCCGAGGGCTCGGCCGCCGCCACCGCCACCAGCACCTCGCCCGCCAGGGCGTCCAGGTTTCCGGCATCGCGTTGCAGCGCCTGGGCGAAGCGGTCCGCCGCCGTGGCAAACTCGAGCCGGCGCAGCCCGACCCAGGCCTGTCCGACGAAGGCATCCACATGGTCCGCGTCAAGGGCCAGTGCGTCCGCGAAGCGCATGGAGGCGGCGGCGAGGTCGCCGTCTTCGAAGGCGCTCCACCCCTCCCGGGTCAGGGAATCCGCGGTGGGGTCCTCGGTCCCGCCTCCCCCTCCCCCTCCCCCTCCACCGCCGCAACCGACCAGCAGGGCCGGCAGCACCAGCATGGTGAAGGCGATCGTCCCCCAGGCGAACATCCTGCGGCGGCTCATCGCTCACCTCCCCCGCCCAGGCGGACGACGCGCCGCGTGGCGCGCTCCTCACCCACGGTCACGCGAATGAAGTAGATGCCGGCCGGCGCGGGCCGCCCCGAGTCGTCACCGCCCTCCCATTCGAGCCCATGCTCCCCGGCCGGGAACACGCGGTCCGCCAGCGCGCGGATCCTCCGACCTTGCACATCGAAGACATCGGCCCGCACCCGCCCCTCGGCGCTCAGCGCGAAGGCGATCCGCGCCGAACCCGTGAAGGGGTTCGGCGCAGCGGACCCCAGGGCGAGTGCGGGGCGGGGCACCACCTCCGAGGTGGCGGCGGGGGTCAGGAGATACCAACCGAAGCCGGGGGCGGCAACCGTCGCCGTTCCCGCCGACCAGGCGGTCAGCGGCAAGCCCTTCCAGGCCGAGCCGTCCCACCAGGAGATCCGTGCCCCTGTCCAGGAGTCGCCCACCGCGAAGCGGATCTGCGTTCCCGCCGGAGCCGCGGCCCCGGCGCGTCCTACCTGGACGCGCAGGCCGTCGCCTTGCGGAACGCCTTCCTCCGGGAGCGCCTGCTCGGGCGCGCGCTGCACGAGAAGATGGTCGGGCCACCCATCCGTGCCGCCCACCCAGAGCGACACGCCGGCCAACCGCGCCTCCATCCACCCCCGGGTCTGCGGAGCATCCAGGAGATCCACCCCGCGCTCCACCCTCGCGGTCCGGCCGTCCCTGGCCGTTCCCGTGGCCACGATCTGATGGGATCCGGCGGTCAGGAAGGCACCGGAACGGTAGAAGCGTCGCTGCGCATCCGCCACCGAGACGGCCAGCGGGGATCCGTCCAGCGTGACCGCGACCGGACTCGCGAGTTCCTTGGTCGCCACCACGAGAATGGAGAGAGCCTCGGGGAGCTGCGGCCCCTGCAGGAGGCCCAGGGCGAGCCGAGGTTCGACCGCTTCCCGCAGCGGGGCGGTCACGCAGCCGGTGCGCCGCGGATCATGCCGGAACATCGGCCAGCCCGGATTCGCCACGACATGGCCCGGGCTGCGAAAGGCGTAGATCGGCCGATCGAACCCGGAGACGACCACCTCGTTGAAGCCGTCGCCGTCCAGGTCTGCGACCAGCACGCCTCCGTCCATGGGCGTGTCGGTCTTGAGCGGGAACCCCTCGACGGAGCTCCCGTCGACATTCAGCGCAAAGATCCACCCGGTTCGATTGCCCCAGACCATCTCAAGGGCGTCGTCCCCGTCCAGGTTGGCCAGCGACACGGACCCGCGCGACGCCATCAGCTTGCCCAGCTCGTTCGGGAAGTCCACCGGAAAGCCGGGGAAATAGGTGCCGTCGGCGCGCCAGAGATTCGCCGTCCCGTTACCGGACACGGAGGCCACATCCAACGCGCCATCGCCGTCCAGGTCCGCCACCGCAGGCGAAGGCATGAGGTCCTGGTTCTGGACATAGGTGAACCGGGGCCACCCGGGGAGGGATGTTCCGTCCAGGCCGCGCACCTCCAGGGAGTCGGAGCCGGTGGTCATGATCACATCCAGCTTGCCGTCCCCGTTCAGGTCGGCGATGGCCGGCGAGGAGGTGATCCCTCCACGCACCGTGATCGGCCATCCGGGGAAGGGCTCACCGTCGTCGTCCAGCAGGTACATGCGGCCCATGTTGATCGTCGGGTCCGGAGTCCCGTCGAAGCGGACTCCGAACGCCAGCTCGTCGCGCCCGTCCCCGTCCACATCGGCGGCGCCCACCGATCCGTAGGAATAGACCCCCTCGCTCTCGTAGAAGATCCCATGGGTGGCGGGGTCGTCGTCGCCGTCCCGCAGCTCCTCGCCGAAGCGGTCGAATCCCCAGAGCCCCTTCACTCCCTGGAAGAAGATCTCGGGAAGGCCATCCCCTGTCACATCGGCGAGCACGGGAGTGCTCAGGCGGGGCACCTGGCCGGTCCAGGCGTTGCGGGGCCAGCCCGGAAGCATGTTTCCGAAGCTGTCCCAGACCGCGATCTCGCCTTCCGCCTTGCTCACCGCCACCAGCTCGAGGCGGCCGTCCCCGTCCAGATCGGCCACGGCGGGCGAGGCCCAGTAGCCCTCCTTGACGGTGGGGCGCTTGGTCCACACGCCGAGGGTCCGCGCGTCGAGGTCCCCGTCCCGGACCTCATCTCCGTCGCCGTGGAAGGCGTAGATCTGCTCGCGGCCCGTCACGCCGTCCACGAGGCCGTCGCCGTCCAGATCGACCACCAGCGGCGAGGCCTGGGTGCCCAGTTCCGCCGCCATGGGGAACCCGACCACGAGCGGCAGCCCCGCGGTGCCTCGGATTACGGCCCCCTCTGCGGAGAGGTTTCCGCTGGAGTCCTGGGCAGCCACCCGGTAATACCTCACCGAAAGCCCCGGCAGCGGCGCGTCCACGAAGAAGATGAACGGGTTCTCCTCGAAGCCGGAGACCCGCTCGAAGGGTCCGGCGGGATCGAGCCCGCGGTACACGACATAGCGGGCGATATCCACATCGGTGCTCGCCGTCCAGGTCACCGTGATGCTCGCCTCCGAGCCGCGGGCGATTCCGGACGCCGGCGCTGCAGGCTTGCGCAGATCCAGCACCATGTCCAACCGGTCGGCGGCGCCGTCCCGGACCACCAGACGAACCCGCGGCAGGGTGGTCCCGGCCCCCAGACGCAACCGGAACGCCGGCTCCTCCAGGGCGGAACCTACACCACCCACCGGGATCGGCCCGAAGGACGCGGCATCGTCCAGCAGGGTCGCCCCCTGCTCCTCCGCGAAGCTCAGGCTGCCGGTCAGGTCTAGGGTGCCCCCGCCCCCGAGATTGATGAGCCGGGGCGACAAACCCACCGTCTCGCCGGATTCCCATGTCCCGTCGCCGTCGCCCTCCATCTCCTGCAGAACCAGCTCGTGGATCCCGAGCCTCGGAGCACCGATCTGGACCACGGCGGGAAGGGTCCAGCTGCCCTGATCGGCTCCGACGACGAGGATCACGCGGGCCGAGGTGAGGTCGCCCGCCGCGCTCGCCGCGAGGGCCTCGAAGGGATAGATCGCCTCCGCGCCGGGCGCGAGAGTGGCGGGTCCACCGGGAGAGATCGGAGTCAGGGTGAGGGCATCGCCTTCGACGCTGCAGTTCAGGGAGAGTCCGCTCAGGGTCGCGACCCCCCGATTCTGCACGAGGAACTCCACCCTTGCCCGCTCCCCAGCCTCCAGCCTTCCGTTGTTGTTGGCGGGAGTGAAGGCCGAGTCGTCCACCGAGACCCCCGCCAGAACCGGATAGGCCGTGGTAGGCGCGGTGACCTGGACATCGGCCAGGTACGGCAGGCATCCCTCGGCCACCGCGGTGACCTGAAGGATGCCGCCGGTCGTGGGCCGCGCGGTGAGGGTGGCCTCCCCCGAGGCATCGGTCAGGGCAGTGGCGAAGGTCTCCCCCTCCTTGAAGAGCGTCACCCGCGCGTTCTCGACCGGCTCACCGTCTTGCCGGACGGTCAGCTGGATGGCCCGCTCGCCTCCCGCGACGGACGCGGGGTGGGTCACGGCGAGAGCCGCCGGCTTGCGCGTCCAGAGCCGCATGTGGGGATCGCCCAGATAGATGAGGGTGAACTGCGTCCACCGGTTGGAGTTGTCGTTCACCGAGATGGGGATGAAGGGGACCTTGGAGAGGGCGGCAGCCTTACCGAGACGGCTGGCCCCACCCGTCGGATCGGGCTCGGGCGAGAAGACCAGTTCGCAGAACTCCAGGTCGTAGAGGTGGCTCGTTCCCGGGAAGTCGTAGCGCGTCGCGCCCACCGCGGCCAGGGAACCGCCGGCGGGGTTGAACAGGAAATGCTCGGAGATGCAGTCGAAGTCGATCGCCGACGAAGTACAGTTGATGGCGTAGAGCACCGAGGGGCGCTGCGCGTTGTGCAGGGCGTCGGCGTGGGCGATCACGATGGAGTGCCCACCCCGCCCCACGGCCATGTTGTTGTGGTAGCCATGGCCGACATGGTGGATGAATCCATAGCCCCGATTGATCTCATCCAGCACCGCGGTCAGCGTCTCGACTTCGGCCCCCTCGAACGCAGCGTAGTTCTCGTAGAGACGCTTGACCTTGAACCCCTGGGGAAGGTATGCCGCGGTCTCCTCGGAGAGATCGCCCCCGTCGAAGAGGGCGGTATCCCCCGGACGCCAGTTCTGAGGAGCCAGGACCTCAGCGAGCAGGAGCGCGGAGGCCGGATAGTCGTCGTCCACCGGAGGAGCGATCTCGTAGGTGAGCACCTTGTCCACCACGATCCGGGCGTCGGTCGCGTCCTGCGAGGGGAAGCGGCCTACCCATACATCCGGCAGAAGATCGGCGTCGTCCTTCGGCCAGCCCTCCCCGAAGTCCAGATCGCCGTCCCTGTTCCAGTTCCCGTCCAGGCACTGGTAGTAGAGGTCCGTGGGGATGACCTCCCCCGTGTAGTAAGTGGTGCGCCCGAGGCGGATGGGGACGATCGGACTGTCTCCCCCCAGCAGCACCCACTCCGTTCCCCAGTGGGCGACCGCGTCACGGATGAAGTCGCGGATGCGCTCGGGCAGGTCGGCGCCCTCGGGATAGTTCTCGCGGATCCACTCCACGGTGCGCACCACCGCCAGGGTGCCCTGGCGCGTCTTCCAGTCGGCCAGGCGCTGGTACTCCTCCGCCTGCGCTTCCGTGGTCACGATCACATAGGCGACCGGGCTTCCATCGAGGGAGGGGTTGAACAAGGGCTCAAAGGCCGCCCCTGCCGCGGCCGCGGGTTCCGAAGCCGCGGGTCGGACGGCCGCGTTCCCGCCATCCAGATCGAAGACGCGGCCCCGAAGCTCCTCGCGGCGCACGCCCGCCGGGCCTCGGAGCGGCCGCAGCACACCCTG
>CAZWKH010000129.1:0-7327 GCA_964633885.1 uncultured bacterium
TCGCTATTATCAAAGATATGGGTCACAAAGGGTTGGACTTCGAACAGTCAAACTGAAAGGTCCCGCCATGAGCCAAGATCTCGACCGCCGCCACTTCATCGCCTGGTTCTCATCGATGGGAGCGGCCGCGCTCCTCGCCCCCGAAGTGCTCGCGCAGAGCAAGGAGGCGATCACGCTGGCCGCCATCGCCAAGGCGGAAGCGATCACCGGCCTCCCCTTCACCGGGGACGAGCGCAAGCTCATGGAGACGGGGGTCAAGGACCACCTCGGCAACTTCGAGAAGCTGCGCGAGCTGACCCTGCCGAACTCCGTTCCCCCCGCCCTCACCTTCAGCCCACTCCTGCCCGGTCGCAAGGTGACCGGCGAAGAGGTCCCGATCCGCCCGACGCAAGTCGCGGCGCCGGCGATGCCCACCGACGGCGAAGACCTCGCGTTCCTCCCACTGACGCACTTGAGCGCACTCATCCGCGAACGGCGCATCACCTCCCTGGACCTCACGCGCTTCTACCTCGGACGCCTGAAACGATTCGACCCGCAGCTCCACTGCGTCATCACGCTCACCGAAGAGCGCGCGCTGGAGCAGGCGAGGCGCGCCGACGACGAACTGCGCCGCGGCATCCTGCGGGGGCCGCTCCACGGCATCCCCTACGGCGTGAAAGACCTCTTCGCCACCCGGGGCATCCGCACCACCTGGGGCACGGGCCCCTACAAGGAGCAGGTCCCCGCCGAGGACTCCACGGTGGTGAAGCGGCTGGAGGAGGCTGGGGCGGTGCTGGTGGCCAAGACCAGCCTGGGCGAGCTGGCCTGGGGCGATGTGTGGTTCGGCGGGGTGACCCGCAACCCCTGGAAGGCGGAGCAGGGCTCGAGCGGTTCCTCGGCGGGATCCGCCTCCGCAGTGGCGGCGGGACTGGTCGGCTTCGCCATCGGCACCGAGACCCTGGGATCGATCGTCTCTCCGTCCCAGCGCTGCGGCGCGACCGGCCTGCGCCCGACCTTCGGCCGCGTGAGCCGCCATGGCGCGATGGCCCTCTCCTGGAGCATGGACAAGGTCGGCCCCATCTGCCGCGCGGTGGAGGATTGCGCGCTGGTGCTCGACGCGATCCGCGGGGCGGACGATGAGGACGCTGCGGCGATCGACGCGCCCTTCCCCTGGGACGCGGCGCGGGATCCGCACAGCCTGCGCGTGGGCTACGACGCAAAGGCCTTCGAGGAGGAGAGCCCCGACAAGGCCCTCGAGGAGGGCGCGCTGCGCACCCTGCGCACCATGGGCTTCACGCTCAAGCCCGTCGAGCTTCCCCCGCTCCCCGTCGGCGACATGCTCTTCATCCTGGAAGCCGAAGCCGCCGCCGCCTTCGACGAGCTCACCCGCTCCGGCCGCGACGAGCAGATGACCCGCCAGGAGGAGCAGGCCTGGCCCAATGTCTTCCGGGCGGCGAGGTTCATTCCCGCGGTGGAATACATCCAGGCCAACCGCGCGCGCACGCTGCTCATGAAGGCGTACGAGAAGGTCTTCGACGCGGTGGATGTGTATGTCCACCCCACCTACGGCGGGAACACGCTCCTGATCGCCAACCTCACCGGCCAACCCACCCTGGTCCTCCCCCATGGGTTCCGCGAGGACGGCACGCCTTCCAGCATCTCCTTCACCGGCAGGCTCTTCGGCGAAGCGGATCTTCTCCTGCTGGCCATGGCCTTCCAGAACAGGACCGGATTCCACCTGCGCCGGCCGCCTCTCGCATGAACCGGGTCCCGGCGGGACCCCAAGGGAAGCGTTTTACGACCCGGCCGGCCTGGCGTATAGTCGGGCATCGGCTTCGTCCGCGTCTGCCCATCGCCCCGCCCTTAGCGCATGGAGGTTCCTCATGAACGCCGCTGACAGCGAAGTCCTCATCGTCGTTTCGAAGCTCAAGAACTACATCCGGGACCGGTCGGGCATGAACACCGCGGGTAATGTGGCCCCGGCTCTCTCCGACGCCGTCCGCCGCCTCTGCGACCGGGCCATCGAGAACGCCAAGAACGACGGGCGCAAGACGGTCATGGATCGGGACATCCCGACCGGCCTCTAGTCTTGCGTGGTGCGGGGCCGCGGCTCACCGCGCCGACGGTCCCGCCTGCCCCGCGCAGGCTCAGAACAGCCCGCGCGCGAAGTAGAGATAGAGGCGCAGGTCGTCCTTTCGCTCCGGTCCCATCGGCACCGCCGCGTCGAAGCGCAGAAAGGACGCCGCGCCGAAGGGACCGAGCAGCGCCTGGAAGCCGAGGCCGGCGGAGGTGAGCCAGCAGCCTGAGCCGCCGCCGCTCCCGTCCTCGCACGCGCCCCAGCTGCGCCCCGCGTCCGCCCATGGCACGAGCTGCAGTCCGGCCCGGCGCAGGAGCGGCACCCTTGCCCGCGCGAACAGGTCGTAGGGCAAGAGAAGCTCGACCCGCGCGCGCAGCGACTCCCGGCCGACCTGGGTGCGCGGCGCGAATCCGCGCACCGTCCCCAGCCCGCCAAGATCCGCGAGCCTCTGCCGCGGTGCCCATCCGCCCACCCGCGTGTAGGCGAGGTCCAGCACCGCTTCGTGGTTCCAGATGAGGAAGCGGCGCGCCGAGGCCTCGGCGGTCAGCCGCGAATAGACGAAGTCCCCACCGAGCCCGCCGCCCGCCACGCGATGGCGCAGCGATGCCTCCTGCCGGCCGGAGAGCAGGGACCCCGCGGACCATGTCGCCTCGATGGAGCGCTCGGCTCCCTCGTCCACGGGGATGTTGAAGCTCATCGGGCGCTCCGTTGCGAACAGACCGAAGTCGGTGCGGCGGCGCACCGAGTCCTCCACCGCGGCATCGTAGCGCAGCCCCCAACGGCCCCCGGGGGCGCGATCCCAGGACAGCGCAGCCCAGCCGCCGCGTCGGCGCAGGTAGCTCTCCTCCGCGTCCGAGCCGTAGAAGCTGGTGAGAAAGTTCACCCCCCTGTCGTCCGAGTAGAGGCGCACGACGCGATCGGCGTAGCCGACCTCGAGGGACGGCGCCCCATGGCTCACGGCGAGCGGTGTGCGCAGGGAGGTGGAGTGCCGCAGCTTGCGCGGTCCCGAGGCATAGCCCGCCTGGGCGGTCAGCTCCGGGCGGGGTCCGATGGGCAGGCGCCAGGCCATGCCGAGCCCGGCGATGCCCCCTTCCACGCGGTTGTAGAGACCGATGCGGTCCGCGAAGCCGAAGCGCAACGCTCCCCGATGAGCGCCCTTCAGGGTCTCCCGCTCAAAGGCTTCGAAGCCGAGCGAGTCCAGCACGGCGAGCCCCGAGTCGGCGAGGCTGCGGTCGAGGTAGACGATCTCGTCGGAGTAGAAGGCGCGGTCCGCCTGCTGCAACCGATCGAGCAAGGTCCCGCGGCGAAGCGTGTCCGGAGGCGCCTCCCCGGCCGTGACCGGACCGGGCGACGCAAACACCAGGCCCAGGAACGCGCAGGACGCGGCCAGGAAGGCCCCTCGCATGTCAGCGCTTCCCGAACCGGGCCTCGTCGTAGCCCTGGTCGAAGCGGTAGTCCTCGATGGCGAGCCCCATCTCGATCCGCTCGGGAAGCGCCCCGAACCAGCCGCCGCGCAGAGCGACATCGGCGCGGATGGCCGCCACCACCCACTCGCCGGTCGGCAACTCCCGCCACTCACGGGTCACCCGGCGCACATCCTTGAGTAGAAGCGGCATGGGGTTCGCGGCGTCGAAGGTGAACTCCTCGTGGATGATGCGATAGGCGTCGGTGTCCACGAACACAATTCCCGAAGGCAGCGGCTTGAAGTCCGTGCGCGGGGTGAAGGCGATCTTGAACAGGACATGGTCCCCCTCCAGGGTCCGCTCGAGAAGACGGAACCGGTACTCGCTCCGGTCCTTCAGGAAGAAGGGAAGCTGCGCCAGTCCCTCGCCGTCCGTGCCCGCCTCCACCCCGACCTCGACCTCACCTTCCCTCGCGTCCTCGTCGAGGACCCAATCCTCGCCCGCGCGCTTGTACATCCGGCGGCGCTCGCCGAGACGCACCCACTTGGCGAACCCGCTCTCCTCTTCGTAAGCGAGGAACGCGGAGTCCACCACCATCCGCTTCTTCTTCCAGGTGGACACCACCCGCAGCGTGCCGGTGAAGGTCATGTCGCGGTGCCCGGCGAGCTTGGTCCTCTCCCCCTCCACACAGCGCGCGATGATCTCGGAGAGGGACATGAGATCGGCACTGGCGCGCGTGGGTTCCTTCACGCGATAGCGGGGGACGAACCGCGTGGAATCGGCCGGGGCGGGGGTCTCCGCGGCAGAAGACGAACCGGCGACGAGCATCGCCGCGAGCAGCACTGTCCAACGGATCATGGTCGGTCCCCAAGGCCCCAGGCGAACAACAAGGCTACACTAGGCCCCCGCCCCTTCACAGAGCTCTTCGAGGACCCGCTTCCAGGCCGCCAGCTCGCGCGCGGGATGCAGGAGCCTGCCGAGCGCGCGCACCCGCCGGGTCAGGTCCGCGTAGAACGCGCGGTCCGTCTCGGCGCGGCGCAGGAGGCGGGCCAGGGCCTCGGTGTCGCCCACCGCGAAGGTGCCCGGGTAGTCCTTGCCCAGAAGACCGATGTTGCCCGCCACCCGCGTGGCCAAGACCGGCACCCCCGCCACCGCGGCCTCCGAGATCACGGTGGGGCCGCCTTCCATCCGCGAGGTGACCAGGAGGAGCCGGCTCGAGGCGAGCAGTCGCTTCGCCTTCCAGCGCGGCAGCTCGCCCTTCCAGACATAGCGCGGGTTGTGCCCGGCCTCCGTCCGCACCCGATCAAGCAGCGCCGGTTCGAGGGCGGCTCCTGCGTGCACCACCCGCAGGCGGGACTCCGCAGGAAGGAGCCGCGCCGCCAGGGCCGCGCGCAGGGGGTCCTTCACCCGTCGCAGGTGGGCGAGCACCACCGCGTCGAAGTGCCGCGCCCGCGACGAAGGGCGCAGCCAGGGCATCCGCACGGACTGGCGGATCACCACCGTCTTGGGCCATAGCCGCGCGGGGAGGGCCCTGGGCGCGAGGGGTTGCAGGACCACGATCTTGGACGCGGCCTCCAGCGCTTGCCGCGCCGAGGCGCTCCGCCCCAGGTCCCGGTAGAGGTCCGTTCCGGTGAGGGCGACCACGATCGGCGTGACCGGGGACTCGCGGCGCAGGCGCAACACGGCCGGAGCGCTCAGGCGCGCATGGAGCGCGATGAGCAGGTCGCAGGGCTCGCCCTCGTAGGCGGATCGGACCCGCACCCGGCAGCCGAGCCGGCGCAGGAGCCGCGCCCAGCGCCGGGCCGTCACCGCGTTCCCGGTGCAGTCCCTGGACTCTGCCGGAGTGACCAGAACGATACGGATCATGCCCGCCTAGAATAGCGAAGCGGGTCCCGCACGCACAATCTCAGGGGAGGAGCTTGCGCTCCTTGGCCGCCTTCTCCAGCTCGTCCCGGAACTTCGGGTGCGCGATCCCGATCAGCGCCTCGACCCGCTCCCGGAGGTTCTTCCCGAAGAGATAGGCCACGCCGAACTCGGTCACCACATAGTGGACATCGGCGCGGCTCGTCACGACCCCGGCGCCGGGCTTGAGCAGCGGCACGATGCGCGACATCTTCCCGCCCTGCGCGGTCGCCTGGACGGCGATGATCGGCTTGCCGCCCTTGGAGCGCGCGGCGGCGCGGATGAAGTCCACCTGCCCGCCGAACCCGGAGTAGATATAGGTGCCGATGGAGTCCGAGCAGACCTGGCCGGTGAGGTCCACCTCGATGGCCGAGTTCACCGCCACCAGGTTGTCGTTCTGGCTGGCCACGAAGGGGTCGTTCACATGGCTGACCGGATGCGCCTCGATGAGCGGGTTGTTGTCGAGGAACTCGTAGAGGCTGTCCGTGCCGAGGGCGAAGGTGATGACCACCTTGCCGGGATGCAGGCTCTTGCGGTTCCCGGTCACCACCCCGCGCTCGATGGCGCGCATGGCGCCGTCCGAGATCATCTCGGTGTGGATGCCCAGGTCGAGCGGCCCTTCCAGCGCCGCGAACACCGCGTCGGGAATCCCGCCGATGCCCATCTGCAGCGTCGCCCCGGGCTCGATGAGCTTGAGGATGTTCGCGCCGATGGCCAGCTCCACATCGTTGGCGGGCTTCACCTCCAGCTGCGGGAGGCCCTCGGTGTGCTCCACGATCGCGTCCACGCGGTTTACATGGAGGAAGCAGTCGCCCAGCACCCGCGGCATCTTCTCGTTGATCTGAACGATGACGCGCTTGGCGGCCTGGCAGGCGGCCTTCGACGCGAGGGTCTCCACGCCCAGGCTCAGGAACCCGTGCTCGTCGGGCGGGGAGGTCATGACCATGGCCACATCGAGCGGGATCACCTTGTCGAGGAATAGGCGCGGGATCATGTACAGGAAGACGGGCACATAGTCCGCGCGGCCGTCGTTGACCGCCTCGCGGTCGGCGGGGCCCACGAACAGGGAGTTGTGGCGGAAGTGGCCGGCCATGTCCGGCGTGGAGAGCGGGTCCTTGCCCACCAGCAGCACGTGGCTCAGGTGGACATCGGTGAGCTCGTCGCGCCGCTCGGCCAGCGCCCGTACCAGCCCGAACGGGATGGCCGCGTTGCCGCCGTAGTAGACATTGTCGCCGCTCTTGATCGTCGAGACCGCCTCGGCCCCGGAGACCAGTTTCCTCTTGTAGTCGTCCATCCAGCTCATGACCGCGCTCCCTTGCCGAGGAGGGACTCGAGCGGGGTCACCGGGAACCCGAGGGTCTCTCCCACCACTTTCTTCACCAGCTTGCCCCGATAGAGATTCACCCCGGCGGCGAAGCCGGTGTCTTCGTTCACGGCCGCGGTCAGGCCCTTGCCCGCCAGGTCCAGCAGGTAGGGCAGCGCGGCGGTTGCCAGCGCCCGGGAGGCCGTGCGCGCGATGTTGGCCGTCATGTTGGGCACGCAGTAGTGAAGCACCCCGTGGGCCTTGAAGGTGGGGTTCTCGATGTCCGTGGGCCGGCTCGTCTCCACGCAGCCCCCCTGGTCGATCGACACATCGATGATCACGCTCCCCTGCTTCATGCTCTTCACCATCGACTCGGTGATCAGGAGCGGCGGGCGCCCGCCGGGGATGAGGATGGCGCCGATGACCACATCGGAGAGCGCCGTGTACTTCTCCAGCCGCTCGAGACCGGCCAGCACCGTCACCGCCCGTCCCAGGAAGTCCCGGTTCAGGCGGCGGAGCTTGGCGAGGTCCGCGTCCAGCACGATGACATGGGCGCCGCTGGCCAGAGCCTGCCGGGCGGCGGCGCGCCCCACGGTGCCGGCGCCGAGGATGAGGACCGTGGGCGGCGGCACGCCGGGCACGCTGCCGACCAGGATGCCCCGG
>CAZWKH010000130.1:0-7313 GCA_964633885.1 uncultured bacterium
AGCGACGGATCCCGGGGCCATGACTGGGTGGTCCAGGCGGAGAAGCTGCTGCTGAGCCTGCGCGACATCGCGGGGGTCGGCATCACCCTGTCCGACGACGGCCGGGAAATCTCCGAGATCAACATCCTGGCGGACGGCCAGCGCCCCCCCAAGCAGATCGTGCGCGACGTGCGCTCCGCCCTGCGGGCCGAGTTCCAGGTGGATGTCGACTACCGGAAGATCTCGGTGGCGCAGAAGCGCGAGCCGGCGCTGGAGGCCGCGAGCGAGACCATGCCCCGCATCCTTCCCACCGTGCTGACCCTTCCTGCCGGCCGCATCGACGAGGAGCCCCCGGCGATCCGCCTGCGGTTCGTGGGCGTGAGCGTGGACATCGACCAGACCACCTGCCGGGCCCGGGTGGAACTCTCCCTGGGGGACCGTGAGGCGGTGGGGGAGGCCGTGGGAGCCAACTCCCGCCGGCAGGTGCCGAGGCTCATCGCCGAGGCGACCCTGGGAGCCATCTCCCGCTTCCTGGACGACTCCTATGTCCTCTCCCTGACCGATCTGGAGGTCCTGGAGTTCGGGGGCGAGGAGGTCGTGCTGGTGGCGGTCAAATTCTTTAAGGATCGGATTGAGAAGACCTTAACCGGTTCCTGCGTGGTCAGCCACGATTTGCAGCAGTCCGTGGTCTATGGTACTTTGGACAGCCTCAATCGCATTCTGGGCCGGCTCCGCTACAGGGAGCCGGTGGAATACGAGATCCGGCCGACGACCATGCCTTGAGATAGACATCCACCAGTACGCGTATCGGAGCCAAGCAAGCGAACGAGCGAAGCGATCCACAAAGCAGCCAGGATGAGTCGACCTCAAACCAAGGAGCGTGGCTATGTGGGAGCTTCTCTTGAACCTGATGTCCATGATCTTCGACGGAAAGTCGGGGTGGATGTAGTCGCAGGTTAGGGATTCGTCGGCCGGTTCCTTTTTCTGGAGCGCCGGCCCCTGAGCGGGCGGTCGGGATCGATCGGGGCGCGCCCGGCCGCCGCAGTCGCGACGACGAGGGAGGATGTGAACATGCGGATGCGCCTGTGGGGGGGCGCGCACCGGACCTCCGCGCCGGTCCGGGACGCCGGACCCGATGCGGAAGTCGCGCCGTCCCGCTGGTTCCTTCCCTACTACGCGTTCATCGTCGGGGGAGGCCTCCTCCTGCTGGGCCTGAACGCCTCGGCCCTCGACGGCGCCCCCTGGCTCCTGATCCTTCTATGGGCGGGCCTCATCCTCGTCACCGACGCCGCCCCGGTCACGCTCCCCGGCGGCGGATTCATCACCGTCTCCTCCACCGTCGACTACGCCGGGATCCTCATCCTCGGGCCCGTGCCGACCGCCCTGGCCGAGTTCCTGGCCACGCTGCTCTTGCAGACCGGATTCCAGCGGCGGCCCTTCCACAAGACCGCCTTCAACGCTGCCGCCTTCGCGGGGACGGTGCTTGTGGCGGGGCGGGTCTACGAGCTGCTCGGCGGCGTGACGGGCGAGGCCCTGGCCTTCCCGCAGAGCCTGCTCCCGATCCTCGGCATGGGGCTCGCGTACTTCGCCCTGAACACCCTCATCGTGAGCACCGTGATCGCCCTCTCCGAGCGCCGGCGCGTGTGGCATATCTGGCAGGTCAACTATGTCTGGACCATCTTCCACATGGTGGCCTCGCTGCCCTTCGGCGCGGCGCTGGCGGTGGCTTTCCGGGCCCTCGGTGTGTGGGGCGTGGTGCTCTTCGTCATGCCGCTCCTGCTCGCCCGCTACAGCTTCAAGCTCTACGCGGAGGCCAAGCGCGACCTCATCGACTTCGCCGGGGTGCTGGCGGGGGTCATCGACGAGTTCGATCCCTACACCTGCAGCCACTCGCAGCGGGTGAGCCGCATCGCGGCGCAGCTCGCCCGGGAGATGGGGCTGCCCGAGCGCCTGGTGGAGCGCGTCGAGTACGGAGGCCTGCTCCACGACATCGGCAAGATCAAGACCTCGCAGCGGGAGCTGATCCGCAAGCCGGGGCCGCTCACCCGCGAGGAGTACGACCGCCTCTGCCAGCACGCCGGCCTGGGGGCCGACATCCTCGATCGGGTCCGCGCCTTCCGGCCGGTGGCGCCGCTGGTGCGGTTTCACCACGAGCGGCTCGACGGAACCGGCACCCACCGGCTCGGGAGCGACGACCTGCCTCTGGGGGCGCGCATCGTCATGGTGGCCGACGCCTTCGACGCCATGACCTCGGACCGCGTCTACCGCAAGGCGTTCACGGTGGAGGAGGCGATCGCGGAGCTGCGGCGCTGCGCCGGCTCGCAGTTCGACCCGGCGGTGGTGCGGGCCCTGGAGAGGCTGCTGGCGCGCGGGGACATCAAGCCCGTCGCGCCGTTGCCCGAGCCGTCCGAGGCGGAGGCCCTGCCCGGCCCCGGTCTCGTCAACGCGGGCATGGTGTAGGAGGCCCGGGTGACGCCCGTCCGATACCGCGACGCCGGAGTGGACATCGACGCCGGCGAGGAAGCGGTCCGGCGCATCAAGTCGAGGGTGCGAGCCACCTACGGTCCCCATGTGCTGACGGATCTGGGGACCTTCGGGGGGGTCTGCACCATCCCCGGCGGCGACCCGGACCTGCTGCTGGTGGCCAGCGTGGACGGCGTGGGCACCAAGCTCAAGGTGGCGGCGCGGCTCGGCCGCTTCGACACCGTGGGAGAGGACCTCGTCAACCACTGCGTCGGCGACATCGGAGTGCACGGCGCGGATCCGCTCTTCTTCCTGGACTATGTCGGCATGGGGGCTCTGGACCCCGTGGTGGTGGAGCAGGTGGTGGAGGGGGTCGTGCGCGGCTGCTGCGCCAACGGCTGCGCGCTCCTGGGCGGGGAGACCGCCGAGATGCCCGGCATCTACACGCCGCCCGACCTGGACCTGGTGGGGTGCATCGTGGGGGTCGTGCGCCGCGGGGACTTCGTGGACGGCCGCGCGCTCCGTCCGGGCGACGCGCTGCTCGGCTTCCCCTCCACCGGTCTTCACACCAACGGATACTCGCTCGCGCGGAGGGTGCTCTTCGAAGTCGCGGGATTGCGCCCCGAGGACCCGGTTCCCGGCGGAGAGGCCTCGGTGGGGGACGCCCTGCTGGCGGTGCACCGCTCCTATCGTCCGGTTCTGCGCGGGCTGCGGGGGATCATGAAGGGGGCGGCGCACATCACGGGGGGCGGGATCCCGGGAAACCTGAAGCGGATCCTGCCGGAGGGCACCGCCGCGCGGGTGGACTGCTCCGCCTGGCGCGTGCCGCCGCTGTTCGCGCTCATCGCCGAGCGGGGCGGGGTCCCCGAGGAGGAGATGTTCCGCGCCTTCAACATGGGCGTGGGGCTCATCGTGGGGGTCGAACGCGACCGCGCGGAGGAGGCGCTGGCGGCGGCCGGGTTCGAAGGATTCGTGATCGGCGAGGTCGTGCCGGGGGACGGCATGGTGCGCCTGGAGGGCAGGCCCAAGTGGTAAAGGAAGAACGCGAGGTCCGGATCGGGGTCATCGGCGTGGGCGGGATTGCGCAGGTCAGCCACCTGCCGGCCTACGCGCGCATTCCCGGCGCGACGGTGACCGCGCTCTGCGATCTGGACCTGGCCAAGGGACGCCGGGTCGCGAGCAGGTTCAATGTTCCTCACGTCACCCGCTCCTACGAGGAGCTGGTGGCCATGGACGAGGTCGACGCGGTGGACATCTGCCTGCCCAACCACCTCCACGCACCGGCTGCGATCGCGGCCCTGGAGGCGGGCAAGCATGTGCTGTGCGAGAAGCCCTTCTCGCGGAGCAGCAAGGAAGCCGAGATCATGGTTGCGGCGGCGAAGAAGAAGAAGAAGCTCCTGGTGAGCGGCTTCAACAACCGCTACCGCGAGGACGCCGCCGTGCTCAAGCGCTTCGTGGCGGAGGGGGAGCTCGGCGAGGTCTACTACGCCAAGACCGGGTGGCTCATGCAGCCCGCGACCTGGGGCCTGGAGAGCTGGAAGACCAAGAAGCGCTACGCGGGCGGGGGCGTGCTCCTGGATCTGG
This sequence comes from uncultured bacterium, assembly GCA_964633885.1. Lineage (GTDB taxonomy): Bacteria > Eisenbacteria > RBG-16-71-46 > JABDJR01 > JABDJR01 > CAVXKA01. The sequence goes on from CAZWKH010000130.1 coordinate 4,027, forward strand.
GCACGCAGATCCTCGACACGACCCTCTGGCTCCTGGGCATGCCCAAGGTGGAGGCGGTCTCGGCAAATGCGTACCCGCGCCCGCAGCGCGACGAGCTCGAGACGTGCGCGGCCGCGCTGCTGCGGGCGGAGGGCGGGGTGACGAGCACCCTGGGGGTTTCCCTGGGTCACCGCATGGAGCGCGGCTGCGCGTACGTGAACCTGTTCGGCGATCGCGGCGCCGCGCTCATGAACCCCTTGCGGCTGCACAAGGAGATGCACGGAAGTCTCGTCAATGTGACCCCCACCTTGAGCACGGGGCGGAACATCTACAAGCTCTCCTACGAGAACGAGCTCCGGCACTTCGTGGACTGTGTGCGCGGCGACGCCGTGCCCGTGTCGCCGGGGGAGGAGGCCCTCAGGCTGCTGCGCGTCCTGGAGGCGATGTACCAGTCCGCCCGGGAAGGGCGCGAGATCCGGCTCGGCTGACCGCCGGTGAAGCGCGCGCTCGCCGCCCTCTCGGGAGTTCTCCTGGGCCTGGCCTTTCCCAGGTTTCCCTTCCCCATGGTCGCCCTGGCGGCGCTGGTGCCGCTCCTCATCGCGCTTCAGAAGCCGGGTGCGCCGGCCTCCTCCGCGGTTCCGCCCCGGCGGGCGTTCGGCCTCGGTTACCTCACAGGACTGGTTTTCTTCGCGATCCTGCTCTACTGGATTCCGTTCCTGCCTCCGGAGAATGTGACCGTCCCCTTCCTCATGTACCCGGCCCTGGCCGTGATGGTGGCCTACCTGGCCCTCTACCCGGCCGTCTGCGCGGCGGCGGCGGCGTGGCTGCAGGGGCGCGGCATCCCGATCGGCCTCTCCTTCCCGCTCCTGTGGACCCTGGCCGAAGCGCTTCGCGGCACCGGCACCTTCGGCTTTCCCTGGGGATCGCTGGGCTACGCCTTTGCCTCGATGCCGCACCTCATCCAATTCGCCTCCATCACGGGCGTGTGGGGCGTCACCCTCTGGGCGGCGCTGGTGAGCGGGCTCGTGCATTGCTACCTCTCTGCGCGGTGGGTGGCCCCCAAGGTCACCGTCCTCCTGCTGCTGGCGGCGCTGACGGCGGCTCCCTACCACCATGGGCGGCGGGTGCTGCGCGAGAGCGCTCCCTTTCCCGCCATCGACATCGGCATCGTGCAGCCCAATGTGGGCAACGAGAAATGGCAGCCCGGGGTGCGGGACAGCGTTGTAGCCGCGCTGATCGCGCACACGGAGGACCTCGCCGCCGCCTCCGCGGGTTCCCCCCCCGCGCTGATCGTCTGGCCCGAGACCGCCATCCCCGCGCGGCTCCCGCGGGAACCGATCTACCGGAACCAGGTCCAGGCCCTGGTCGACAGCGCCGGGGTGCCCCTTCTGGCCGGCTTTCCCGACGGCGAGCGGCTTCCCGACGGCGCCATGCGCTGGACGAACTCGGCGGCGCTGGTGCTCCCCGAGCGCGGCATCGTGGCCCAGTACGACAAGCGCCACCTGGTGCCCTTCAGCGAGTATTTCCCCCTGCCCATTCTCAACCGCTACGACTTCGGGCAGTCCAACTTCAGCGCCGGAACCCGGCCCGGCCTCTTCGATCAGGCCGGAGTGCCCTTCGGCGTGCTGATCTGCTTCGAATCCATCTTCCCGGGGCCTGCGCGCGATCTCTCCCGGCAGGGCGCGCGGTACCGACGGCACGTCGGAGGGCGCGCGGTACCTGGTGACCATCACCAATGACCAGTGGTTCGGGGATTCCGCGGCTCCCGTGCAGCATTTCCAGATGAATGTCCTGCGGGCCATAGAGACCCGGATGGGGATGGCCCGCGCCGCCAACACCGGCATCTCGGCCATGATCACCCCCCACGGCATGGTCTCCGCCTCCACCCGGACATTTGTCCAGACGAACCTGGTGGCCCCGGTGGAGCTGGGCAGCGGTCCGACCTTCTACACCCGCCATGGGGACTGGGTGCTGGGAGCAGCGGGAGGGCTCCTGCTCCTGTTCCTCGCAGCGGCGCTGCGGAGGGGGCGCGGACGGTGACCTTCTGGCGCGCAAGGGATCCGCGGGCCAAGCTGTTCGCCGCGCTCGCACTGAGCTTCGCCCTCGCCCTTGCCTCCGCTCCCCGCGCCCTGGCCGCCCTTCCCTTCGCCGCTCTGCTCCTGGTCACCGCCGGGCTGGACCGGCGGCAGCTGCTGGCCGCGCTGCGCGCGGTGGCCATTCTCTGGATCCTGAGCTTTCTGGCCAACGCGTTTCTGATCCCCGGCCAGCGGCTGGGCCCGGACCTCCTGGCCTGGGCGCGGCCCACCCGCGAGGGGATCGCGGCCGGTCTCGCCCAGGGAGCCCGGCTCGCCGCGCTCACAGCGATCGCAGCCTGGGCCGCCGCCACCACCCGTGCCATGGAGCTGGCGAGCAGCCTGGAGTGGAGCCTGCGCAAGGTGCCGGCGCTGCGCCGCCGCGCCCACGGCGCCTTGCTCCCCATGGTGCTCTCTCTGAGGCTCCTGCCCATCCTCCTGGCCGAGGCGCAGCGCCTGCTCGAGGTGGATCTCCTGCGCGGAGGGCCGCGCCGGGGATGGAGCGGCCTGCGCCGGGCCGCGAGGCTGGGTCCGGCCTGGGTGGTCGTGGTGGTGGAGCGCGCCGAGGCCCTGGCACTGGCCCTCACCCTGCGCGGCTACCGCCCGGAGCGGCCGAGGAGCTTCTCGCGGGGCTTCCGGATCGGGGTCTGGGACTGGGCGCTCATGGCCGGCGCCGCGCTCGGCGCCCTGGGACTGGGGCGGGGCTGATGGGGTGGCGGTACCGGCTCGACCTTGAGTACGATGGCGCCGGATTCGCCGGATGGCAGGTCCAGCCGGACCGGCGCACCGTGCAGGGAACCCTCGAGGAGTTGCTCGGGCGCCTGGGCGAGCGGGGCCGGCCGACGGGCGCGGGACGCACCGACGCCGGGGTGCATGCCCTGGCCAATGTCGCCCACCTGGACCTGGAGCGGGAGTGGGAGGCCGACGAGCTCGGCCGGGCACTGGGCGCGCTCGCGCCGGAGGATCTGCGGATCGCGGCGGTGCGGCGGGTGGATGGAACATTTCACGCGAGATTCGACGCAATGGCGCGCAGCTATCTCTACGCGCTCGGGCGGGCGGAGGACCCCTTCTGGCGGAAGCGGCGCTGGGCGCCGGGCGAGCTGCCGGACCCCGCCTGGGCAAAGCGGGAGCTGGCGGGGCTCGCGGGGGAACGGGACTGCGCGTCCCTGGCCCGCGCGCAGGCGGAGGTGACGAGCACGCGATGCGTCCTGCGGGAGCTGGCCTGGCGGCCGCGGG
>CAZWKH010000131.1:0-7288 GCA_964633885.1 uncultured bacterium
AAGGACAGGCCATGAGCGACCTTTGGGAACGGGTGAAGAAGACCGCGTCGGAGATCTATGCGACCGCGTCGGAGCGCACCGTGGAGGGGGTCCATGTCGGGGTGAAGCGCCTCGACCTGGCCACCATCCGGCGCGACCTGACCCGCGAGTTCGCGGCTCTGGGGGGGCGCAGCTATCAGCTCCTGCAGAAGAACGAGGGGGCGGGGATACCGAGCGACCCCGTCGTGCTGCGCCACCTGGCGCGGCTGCGGGAGCTGGAGGAGAAGCTCGAGGAACGCGAGCGGGAGATCCGCTCGATCCGTCAGGAAGGATCCCCTGGAGGTGAGCGTGAGCGGTCTTGACGCTTTGTTGCGCAGCCTGAAGTACAGCCTCATCGCCCTGACCCTGGTGTCGGTGGGGGTGATGGCCGGGCTCCTGCTCTCCACATCGATCCCGGATCACCGCGCGGGCACGACGACCACCACCGCCGCCGCTTTGCGCAGCACCGATGCGGCGGCCCCGCCGGCCAGGAACGGCAACGAGGTTCCCCCCGCGCTGCTCGCTCAGCCGCGAAGCGGCGTGGATCCCCTCGAGAGCCCCTTCGCGGAGCTGGCCCGCCGCGTGCTCCCCGCCGTGGTCTCGGTGGAGGGGCGCCGGATGGTCGCGCATCCACGCGTGGACGGTCCCCAGGGCGAGATGTTCCGCCGGCTCTTCCCCGACAGCGGGGGCGAGGATGACGAAGGCGGCGAGGGCGAGATCGAGATGCCCTCCTCGGGATCCGGCTTCATCATCGACGGCGCGGGCTATGTGTTCACCAACGACCATGTCGTCTCGGGTTCCGAGACCATGACCGTGCGCACGGGGGACGGGCGCAGCTTCGACGCGCATCTCGTGGGCACCGACCCCGGCACCGATGTGGCCGTGGTCAAGATGGACCTCCCCGAGGGCGGCGCGCCGCTGCCCACCGTGCCGCTGGGCGACTCGGACGAGGTGCGGGTGGGCGACTGGGCGGTCGCGATCGGCAACCCCCTCGGCGAGCTGGAGGGGACGCTCACCGTCGGGGTGGTGAGCGCCAAGGGGCGCAAGGACCTGCGCATCATGGGGGGCGGGCCGGTCTACCAGGACTTCATCCAGACCGACGCCTCCATCAACTTCGGCAACTCCGGCGGACCGCTGGTGAATGTCCGCGGCGAGGTGATCGGCATCAACTCGGCGGTCAACCCGACCGGACAGGGCCTCGGTTTCTCGATCCCCATCAACCTGGCCCGCAAGGTGGCCATCGAGCTCATCCGCACCGGGACGGTGCGGCGCGGGTACCTCGGCATCCTCCCCCAGCCGGTCACCGCGGAGGTGCGCGAGGGGTGGGACATGCCCGACCTGGCCGGGATCCTGGTGGGCAGCGTCGAGAAGCAGACCCCGGCCGAACGGAGCGGCCTCAAGGTGGGGGATGTGATCCTGGAGTTCAACGGCAAGCCGGTGCGGGCTGTGCCGGACTTCCGCGCGCTCGTGGCCGAGGCGGGGGTGGGCGTGAATGTGCCGCTCAAGGTCCTGCGCGACGGCCGGGAGAAGATCGTCCAGGTGGTCCTGGACGAGCGGCCGGACACGCCCGAGCCGCCGGTCGAATCGCAGCAGGAGACACCCGCCGAGGAGCCGGCGCCCGCGGAGGGGCACTGGCTGGGCGCCCTCCTGCAGGACATCGACGCCGAGCTGGCGGCCAGCCTGGAGCTTGCGGTGGAGGAGGGAGTGGCCATCGCCGAGATGGACGAGATGGGTCTCGCGGCGCGAAGCGGCCTGCGGGTGGGGGATGTGATCCTCCAGATCAACCGCCAGGCGGTGGGCAGCGCGGGCGAGGCGGAACAGCTCCTGGAGAACGCCCATAAGTTGTTGAAACCAATCGTGTTCCTGATCCAGAGGGGAACGGCGACCAGCTTTCTCGCCGTCCGGCCGGAGGGTTGACGGTCCGGGGCCCGGTTGCTAGGGTTTTCGGGCTTTCCCGCCAGAGAGTTTCGGAGGTCCTGTTGGCCAGCCCAGCCCACCCGCACCCCGTCATGCCCATCAGCCGGTCTGCCGTCCGGCTGGGGCGTCTGGCCGCATTGGGCTTCAACCTGATGGCCGTCTTCGGGGTCCTTGCCCTGGCCACCGGGGTGTTCGCCCTCAGAGTGCAGACCCGCGATATCGAGACCCAGGTCCCCCCCGAGGAGCTGGCCGCCCACAATGCCGCCCTCAAGGTGGAGCTGGTCCACCTGAACGAGAGCATGGACGACCTCGTGGGCGGGCTCATGGAGACCCGCGTGCTGGCCGGCCTGGCCCGCTCCGTGATCGGGCTGGGAGGCCAAGTGGATTCGATGGCCGCGGCTCCCGGGGAGCTGGAGCCGCCTGATGTCGCCGACCTGCGCGACCGGGCGCTGGCCGAGGCCATGGTCAGCTCGGCGGAGCAGCTCGACGCGTCACTCCAGCAGGCCCGCGAGATCCGGTGCGCCTTCCAGGAGATCCTGGCCGGCATGGAGGCCAGGGCCGATGCCTGGGCCTGCATCCCCTCGGTGGGGCCGCTACAGGCGGCGAGGGTCTCGAGCAGCTTCGGACTGCGCCGCGACCCCTTCACCGGGCGGCTCGCGCTCCACAACGGGCTGGATCTGGTGGCCCCCGTGGGCACCGCGGTGCGGGCCACCGCGACGGGGCAGGTCACCCGGGCCGGTCGCTACGCCGGATATGGTCTCCTGGTCGAGATCGACCACCACAACGGGCTCATCACCCGTTACGCGCATAACGCGCTCATCGCGGTGCGCCCGGGGCAGGTGGTGCGTCGGGGCCAGGTGGTGGGCCGCGTGGGACAGAGCGGGCGGGCCAGTGCGCCTCATGTGCACTATGAGGTGCTGTTCCACGGGAAACCCGTGAATCCGGAGCCGTATATTCTGGCCGAGTACACTCGCGCCGATTGAGCCCGCTCCCCGAGGCGCGCTAGAGTTACGCGCAGTCATGCGAAACCCGTCCCGGATCCTCCTCGCCGCCCTGGCCCTTTCCCTCGCATGGGCCACCACGGCGGCTGCCGTCACCCTGACCGGGGTGCGCTACTCCTCGAACTCGGAGCGGACGCGGGTGGTGCTGGACCTGGACGGGCCCGCGCAGTTCGAGCATCGCACCCTCGCCGATCCGCCCCGCATCGTGCTCGAGATTCCCAAGGGGAAGCTGGGCCCCCAGGCGGTCCCGGTCCCGGTGGGGGACGGCTACCTGCATCGGGTCCGCCTCAACCCCCTCGCCGACGGACGCGTGCAGGTCGTGCTCGACCTGCCGCGCCGGCTCGACTACCAGGTGCTCACCCTGACCGGGCCGAATCGCATCGTGGTGGATGTCCGGCACCAGGGGAAGCCGGCGCCGACGGAGCCGCGGCCCGTCCCGTCCGGCGGCGCGGCGTCGGGAGGGGCGGGATCGGGTGAGGCTGCGGTGGAGGCGACCCCTCCGGAGCCGGTGGTGGTGCCCGCCGTCCCTCCCCGCAAGGACCGCTGGGTGGTATCGGTGGACGCCGGCCACGGCGGCAAGGATCCCGGCGCGCAGGGATTCGGCACAAGCGAGAAGGACATCGTCTTCGTCCTCGCGCGCGAGCTGGTGGCCGAGCTGAACCGCCGTCCGGGCATCCAGGCGATTCCCACCCGGGCCGGCAACTACTTCATCCCCCTGCCCCGCCGGCGCAGCCTCGCCGAGAAGGACAGCGCCGATGTCTTCGTGAGCATCCACTGCAATGCCCACAAGAACCCTTCGGCGAAGGGGACCGAGGTCTACTTCCTCTCCCTCAAGGGAGCGAGCGACGAGGCCGCGAAGGAAGTGGCCAGGTTCGAGAACGCGGCCGACGAGCGCATGGGGCTTGCCGCCGAGGCCCCCGAGCTCGACCAGATCCTCTTCGACATGATGCAGACCGATGTGCTGGTGAAGAGCGAAATGTTGGCCGAGAAATGCCTCGAATCCCTCTTCGGCCTGGGCACGGTCTACGACCGGGGCGTGAAGCAGGCCGGGTTCGTGGTGCTCAAGTCCCCCCGCATCCCCTCCGTGCTGGTGGAGGCCGCCTTCATCTCGAACCGCGAGGAGAACAAGCTCCTCAAGAGCGGGAAGTGGCAGCGCGAGTTCGCGCGGCTCCTCGCCGACGGCGTGGAGGAGTACCTGCGCGGCATCGAGCGCGCGGAGCACCTCGAGCGGCCCTGATTCGCGGATCCCGGTTTTTCCCCACCCCGCCTTGATTCCCGGCCCCGCGCCTCAAGTCCCCTCGCCCCCGGGCCGATAGCTGGAACAGCCGCGACACCGCGTGCACTCGAGCCGCAAACCCGATGTGGAGCCATGGGATGAAGATCGCAGTGGACCGCCAGGAACCCTGGACCGTGCTCGCCCTCGACGGCGATCTGGATCTGGACACGGGCCCGGGGGTCTACCTGCAGTTCCAGCGCGAGCTGTTGCAGGGCCGCACGCATTTCGTCATCGACATGGACGGGGTGGGGCTCGTGGACAGCTCGGGGTTGGGCGTGCTGGTGCGCTGCTACCGCGACGCGCGCAGCCGCGGGGGGGAAGTGGCGCTCCGGCAGGTGCAGGAGCCGATCGAGCGGATCCTCGAGTTCACCCGGCTGGACGCGATCTTTCGCATCCTCCCTCCCGGCGCGGAGTCGGGCCGTCCGGTGTCGGGCGCGGGGCTCGAAGCGGCCTAGCATGCGCGCGCGCGTCGCCCGTCTCAAGAACCCCGTCATCGAAGTGCTCCTCTTCCAGGTCGCCGGAGTGCGCTACGGCGTCGCCCTGGGCCAGGTGGTGGGACTCGTCCGCGACCTGAGCGCGGTGGGCGGCTGCGGGGTGTTGGATCCCCATCTTATTTTTTTCGAGGGGCGTCAGGTGCCGGTTTTCCCGCCCGAGGATTTTCTCGCCGAGGTGGGCCCCGGAGGATCGGTCCCCAACGAGGCGATCATCATCGACGACGGCGCCGGCCCCTACGGCATCGCGGTGGACTGCGTGGAGAATGTGGTCGAGGTGACTCCGGGGAGCGACCTCTATGTCTTCCCGCCCCTGGACGATGCCGAGCCCTGCACCTGCCGGCCCTGGGGCATGCTGACGGTGGCCGAGCGCCCCGTGCTCCTCCTCGACCTCACCCGCGTCGGCATTCACTGACCGGAAGCCGCCGCATCCTCGAATGGTAGGATGCGGTCATGAAGCCCTCCGAACGGATCCTCGACATCCCCATCCAGGGCATGACCTGCGCCGGCTGCGCGGCCAGGATCGAGAAGGGCCTGAGCGCCCTCGATGGGGTCGAGCGGGCCAGCGTCAACTTCGCGACCGGGGAGGCCCGGGTCGAGGGCCGCCCCCGAGGCGGCGCGGACGCGGTGGTGCGCGCGATCCGCGACCTCGGGTACGAGGTGCCCGGCGAAACCGGCGGCGACGGCCCGGCCGGGGACGAGGCGCGGCCCTGGAGGCGCCGCGTCCTGGTCTGCGCGATCCTCACCCTGCCCATCCTGCTCGAGATGCTCCGCCACTGGATCCCCGGCGCCCGCGACTGGCCCCATCACGCGGTGGCCTGGTGGCTCTTCGCCCTGGCCACGCCGGTCTTCTTCTGGGGCGGGCTGCCCTTCCACCGCGCGGCCCTACGCGGAGCGCGCCACCGCGCGGCCGACATGAACACGCTCATCTCCGTGGGCACCAGCGCCGCCTATTTCTACAGCGTCCTCGCCGTGCTGCGGCCCGAGTGGCTGGCCGCGCGGGGCGCAGAGCCCGGGGTCTATTTCGACACCACCGCGGTCATCATCACCCTCATCCTCATGGGCCGGTGGATGGAGGCGCGCCAGCGCGACCGCACCCGCTCGGCGATGCGCGCGTTGGTGGGGCTTCGCCCCGATCGCGCGCTCCGCGTGCGCGGCGCCGTCGAAGAGGTCGTGGAGGTGTCGGCGCTGCGCGTCGGCGATCTCGTGCGCGTGCGCCCCGGCGAGCGCGTGCCGGTGGACGGCGCGGTTCGCGAGGGATCGTCCACGGTGGATGAGTCGATGGTGACCGGCGAGTCCATCCCGGTGGACAAGAGCCGGGGCGACGAGGTGATCGGCGGGACCATGAACGACTCCGGCGGACTCCTGGTGGAGGTGACGCGGGTGGGCGAGGACACCGCGCTCGCGCGCATCATCCGGCTGGTGCGCGAGGCCCAGGGGGCCAAGGCGCCCATCCAGCGGGTGGCCGATCGCGTGGCGGCGGTGTTCGTGCCGGTGGTTTTCGGGATCGCGGCGGTGACCTTCGCGGCCTGGCTGGTCCTCGATCCCTCGCACAGCCCGGCCCGGGCTCTCATCCCCTTCGTGGCGGTGCTCATCATTGCCTGCCCCTGCGCGCTGGGGCTTGCCACCCCGGCAGCCATCATGGTGGGGAGCGGCGTGGGGGCCCGCCGGGGCATCCTCTTCAAGGGCGGTGATGTGCTCGAGCGGGCGGGGCGGGCCACCACCGTGGTGCTCGACAAGACGGGCACGGTCACCCTGGGCCGCCCCGCGCTCTCCTGGGCGGACCCCGCCGAGGATCCCGCGCTGCTCACCCTCGCCGCGGCCGCCGAGCGCGGCTCGGAGCACCCGCTCGGCCGGGCGGTGGTGGAGGCGGCGGTGGAGAAGGGACTCGCGATCCCGGAGGCGCGGCTCTTCCAGGCGCGGGCCGGACGCGGCGTGATTGCTTCGGTGGAGGGGACCGACATCCGCGTGGGCAGCGAGGCCTATCTGCGCGAGGAGCGGATCGATCCGGGCCCCTGGGCCGCGAAGGCCCGCGAGATCGCGGCGCGGGGGATGACGCCGCTCCTGGTCGCGCGGGGCAAGGCGATGCTCGGGGTCCTCGGCCTGTCCGACGCGGTGAAGCCCGAGGCCCGCGAGGCGGTGGACCGCTTCCGTCGTCTGGGGCTCGAGCTGTGGCTGGTGACCGGCGACCGTCCGGAGTCGGCGGCGCGGGTGGCGCAGGAGCTGGGCATCGAGAATGTCCGCGCCGGGGCGCTTCCCGGCGAGAAGGCGGTCCTCATCGAGGAACTGCAGCGGGACGGCAGGATCGTGCTCATGGTGGGGGACGGCATCAACGACGCCCCGGCCCTGGCGCGGGCCGATGTCGGGATCGCGCTGGGGACAGGGACCGATGTGGCGCTCGAGACCGCGCCCATCGCGCTTCTCTCGCGCGACCTGCGGGCCGCGCCCGAGGCCGTCCGCCTGAGCCGGCGGACGCTCGGCACCATCCGGCAGAACCTCTTCTGGGCCTTCGCCTACAATGTCGTGGGGATTCCCCTGGCGGCGGGAGCTTTCTATCCGCTTCTCGGCTGGCAGCTCAGCCCCAT
>CAZWKH010000132.1:0-7215 GCA_964633885.1 uncultured bacterium
CCCTGGGGCTCTCGGACTGGCCCGCCGAGGCGGCGCCGGCAGTCGTCGCCGCGCTGCGACTGACCGCCTGGCAGCACCCACGCGAGCTCCTGTCGGCCGCGACGATCGAGAGCCTCCGTGGCGCCCCGGAGCGCGCCCGGGAGGCTGGAGCGCAGGTCATCGCCCACCCGGCGAACCGGGGCAAGGGGGCCGCCCTGAGCACCGGCTTCGCCGCCGCGCTGGCCGCGGGCGCCGAGGGCGTGATCACCCTGGACGCGGATGGGCAGCATGACCCGGCCTGGATCCCGCGGTTCCTGGAGGCGGCAGAGACCGCCGACCTCGTCCTGGGCTCCCGCATGCGCGATCCGGGCGCGATGCCCCGGCTGCGGCGGGGGGTGAACCGGTTCACCTCGGCCGTGGTCGGACGCCTGGCCGGAACGCCCCTCACCGACTCGCAGTCCGGCTTCCGCTGGATCGCGCGGGAGGTCCTGGAGGCGGTGCGCATCGAGTCGCGGCGCTTCGACGCGGAGTCCGAGATCCTGATCAAGGCCGCGCGGCGGGGTTTCCGGATCGTCGAGATCCCCGTCCCCGCAGTGTACGGAAACGAAGTGAGCCGGATCCGGCCGATGCGCGACACCCTGCGGTTCTTCCGCCTGGTCGCGCGCAGCCTGGGCTGGGTCGCCGAGGCGCGCCGCGCCCGCCGCCGGACGCCGGCGGCGGGTCCGCGGTCTCGGGCCGGAGGGACCGACGGAGAACGATGACGCGCATCCTCCTCAGCAACGACGACGGCATCCACGCCCCCGGTCTGCGCGCCCTCGCCGAGAGCCTCGGCGCGACGGGCGAGGTCTCCATCCTGGCGCCGCTCACCGAACAGAGCGCGACCTCCCATGCGCTGACGCTGCACCATCCGCTGCGGGTGAAGGAGATGGGTCCGAGGACCTTTGCGGTGGAGGGGACTCCCACGGACTGCGTGCTCCTGGCGGTGCGCGAGTTCCTGCCCGAGCGGCCGGATCTCGTGGTGAGCGGAGTGAACCAGGGGCCCAACATGGGGGAGGATGTCATCTACTCGGGAACCGTGGCCGCAGCCATGGAGGGCGCGATCCTGGGCATTCCATCCATGGCGGTGAGCCTGGCTTCCTGGGAGGTGGTGGACTTCGGCCCGGCGGCGGCCATTGCCCGCGCCGTGGCGGAGGCGCTGCTCGCCGCGGGACCCCCGCCGCGCTTCCTGGTGAATGTGAACATCCCGCCCCTCCCCCGTGAGGCCATCCGGGGCGTGCGGGTGACGCGCCTCGGCACGCGCGTCTATCACGACGCCATCGTGAAGAAGATGGATCCGCGGGGCCGGGCCTACTACTGGATCGGGGGAGCGATGCCCAGCTGGGAGGCAGGCTCCGACACCGACTTCGCTGCGGTGGAGGCGGGGTATGTCTCGCTGACGCCGCTCCTTCTGGACATCACGGCCGCCGGGGACTTCGAGTTCCTCCGCCGCCTGGAGATCCGCCTGCCGTGAACGAGCACCGCGACTTTCCCCAGGCGCGGGAACGCATGGTGGAGGGAGAGCTGCTCGGGCGGGGTGTGCGCGACCCCCGCGTGCTGGAGGCGATGCGCGCCGTCCCGAGGCATCGCTTCGTGCCCAGGGCGCTGGAGGCGGATGCCTACGCCAGCCTCGCCCTTCCCATCGGCTCGGGTCAGACCATCTCCGCGCCCCACATGGTCGGGCTCATGACCGAGGCCCTGGAGCTCGCCGGGGGGGAGAAGGTGCTCGAGATCGGGACCGGGTCCGGCTACCAGGCCGCGGTGCTGGCCCGGATGGGGGCCCGGGTGATCACCCTGGAGCGCATTCCCGAGCTGGCGCGCCGCGCGCAGCAGCTCTTCGCGGAGATGGGTCTGACGGGGATCGTGGTGAAGGTCGTGGACGGAAGCGTCGGCTTCAAGGAGACCGCCCCCTACGATCGGATCCTTGTCACCGCCGCGGCGCCGTCCATCGCCCCCGGCCTCTTCGAGCAGCTCGCTCCGGAGGGCCGCCTGGTGGCCCCCGTGGGGGATCGGGCCGAGCAGACGCTCATGCGATACACCTGCGCCGCCGAGGGGCCCCCGCGCGAGGAAGCTCTCTGCCGCTGCGTCTTCGTGCCCCTCATCGGGCGCCGGGGATTTGCCGAGGAGGAGCCCTAGCCGGCGCCCGGGGGACGCGGGGGGGCCGCGCGGATTCCTTCCCGGCGAGGCCATGCCTGCATTTCGGCGCGAAGAGGGCTTGCGGGACGGCTTCGCGATCCCTATAGTGAAGCGCCCTTGTCCCCGGCGCGGTTGTGCCGGGCAGCCCGGTTTCGAGTCGGGGCGTAGCGCAGCCCGGTAGCGCACTGCGTTCGGGACGCAGGTGTCGGAGGTTCAAATCCTCTCGCCCCGACCACTCTTGATCCGCGGCGGTGCCGGGAGACCGCGTTCCCGGCCCCCCCGCGGCGGCCCTTACTCCCCATGGCCCAGAAGCTCCTCCACGCCATCGTTTCCGGCCGCGTCCAGGGCGTGTTCTTCCGCGCCTCCGCGCGGGAGGAGGCCCTGCGCCTCGGCCTCGGCGGGTGGGTCCGCAATCTCCCCGACGGCAGCGTCGAGGTCGAGGCCATCGGTCCCACCGACCGGCTCCAGGCATTTCTCCTGTGGCTCCACGGCGGCCCCGCGGCGGCACGGGTCGAGGGCGTGGACGCGCAGTGGAGGGAGGCTCCGGACGCCCCTCCTCCATCCTTCACCATCGCCGGCTGACGGGAGGGCGGCATGAGCGGGGAGCGCGAGGAGTTCGAGGCACGGATCAACCGGGTCCTCGCATCCGGCAAGAGCCGCGGACGCCTCACCCGGGCCGACATGACCGGGCTCCTCGAGGCGACTGACTTCGACGAGACCGCCTTCGACCTCTTCCTGGACCTCACCCGGGAGCTCGGGCTCGAGGTGGAGCCGGAGCCCCTGCCCACGGGGCAGCCAGAGGAAGGCGGTTTGGATGTCCTGCGGGTCTACCTGCGCGACATCGGCCGCTATCCGCTCCTCAGCGCCGAGGAGGAGCAGCGCTTCGGCCGGCAGATGCGCGAGGGGATCACCCTGCACCACCGCGAGGAGGCCCGGCGGCGCCTCATCGTCTCGAACCTGCGGCTGGTGGTGAAGATCGCGCAGAGCTACAGTGGGCGCGGCCTGCCCTTCCTGGACCTCATCGAGGAAGGGAATCTGGGGCTCATCGCCGCCGTGGACCGCTTCGACTACGCGCGGGGGTTCCGCTTCTCCACCTACGGTTCCTGGTGGATCAAGCAGGCCATGGCCCGCGGCATCGCCAACCAGGTGCGCACCGTGCGCATTCCCTTCCATGTGATGCAGCTGGTGAACCGCTGCCTCGCGGTGGAAACCCGGCTCCGCCACCGCCTGGGCCAGGCGCCGACCCTCGAGGAGCTGGCGGTGGAGATGGGCGAGCCCCTCAAGCGCCTGCGCAAGGTGCGCCATCTCATCGACAGCATCAAGAACCTCGACTACGAGAGCTCCTGGGACGCCATGGGGGTGCTGGCCGAGACGGAGATGGCGGACCCCGCGCCCGGCTTTGAGGAGATGATCGATCGCCTTCTCGAGCATGAGAGGCTGAACCGCCTGCTGGGCCGGCTCTCGCCCCGCGAGGAAACCGTCCTGCGCATCCGCTACGGCTTCGAGGACGGCGAGGCACGCTCTCTCGCGGATGTCGGCGAGCGCCTCGGGGTGAGCCGGGAGCGCATCCGTCAGATCGAACGCCGCGCCCTGGAGCGGCTCAAGAAGTGGATCGAGGTCACCGAGGAGGGACAGGGATGAACCTGAAGGAGCACATCCGCGCCGTGCCCGATTTTCCCAAGCCGGGGATCGTCTTCCGCGACATCACCCCGCTCCTGCGCAGCCCCCGGGCGTTCCGCGAGGTGGAGGACCGCCTGGTGGAAGCCTTCCTCTCCGACGGGGTGACGGCCGTGGTGGGGATCGAGAGCCGCGGCTTCATCTTCGGCGCCGCGGTGGCGCGGCGGCTGGGTGTGGCGCTCGTTCCCGCCCGCAAGCAGGGGAAGCTCCCCGCGGACTGCATTGCGGAGAGCTATGCCCTGGAGTACGGGGAAGCGGTGCTGGAGATCCACGCCGATGCGCTGGGAAGGCAGGACCGGGTGCTCATCGTGGACGACCTTCTCGCCACAGGGGGCACGGCCGCGGCGACGGCCAGGCTGGTGGAGCGCCTCGGCGCGACCGTCGCCGGACTCGCCTTCGTGGTCGAGCTGTCCTTCCTGGGGGGGAGAAAGCCCCTTGCCGGGCGGAAGATCGTGGCCCTGGTGGACTACGCTTCGGAGGGGATGCCGCGTTGACCTTCCTCCTGATCCTGGTGCTGCTCGGCTATGTGGCCCGCGTGGGGGGATGGCTCCCGCCGCTGGCGGCCGTTCCCGCCGGAGTGCTGGCGGCCTTCCTGCTCCCGGGGCCGGCAGTGGTGCTGGCCGTCGGCGCGCCCAGGTCCCGGGTGCGCGACTGGATCCTTGGACCGGCACTTTCGCCGGTGCTCTTGGGCGGAGTGGCCGGTCTGGCGATCTGGCGCCGGGAAGACCCGGTGGTCTGGGTCCACGCCGCCGTCCTGAGCGCGGGGCTCGGATTGCTGCTGATGCGCTGGACCGAAGGGCGTGCGAAGGGGGAGGGATCGGTGGGCAGGGGAGCCTGGCTCACCGGACTGGGGCTGGCCGCGGTGGTGGCGGCACTTGTCATTCCCAACCCCTGGCTGCGCGAGGGCTCGGACGCCTGGTTCCATCGCGCGGTGGTCGCGGAGATCGCGCGGGCGGGCCTCCCCCCCGAGGATCCGTACTTCGCCGGGATGCCGCTCCAGTATTTCTGGTTCTTCCATGTCGCCTTGACTGCGCTGCGCATCGCGACCGGCCTGGCCCCCGCGGAGGCCATGGCCCTGCTCAACATGGTGGCGGCCGTGGGCTGTGTTCTTGTCGCCGCGCGGATCGGGGCGGCTCTGGGTTTCTCCCGGGTCGGAGGAGCCTGGGGTGGCGCCCTCCTTCTCTTGGGTATGGGCGGACTCATCTGGGTTTTCTTCCCGCTCAAGTACCTGCAGATCTTCATCGGGGATGTGCGCGGCATGGAGGAAGCGCGGACCGTGATGCGCTTCAGCCCCTTCGTCATTCCTCAGGTGACTGCCTCGCTCCAGGTGCTCTACAGCACGACCTTCATGCTGCGCAAGTTCCTTGTCGGAACCGCCTTGCCTTGGAGCCTGCTGCTCGCGCTCATCGCGTGGGACGCCGGGATGCGCCTCGCGCGAGAGGGGGATCCCCGCCAGGGAGCGCTGCAATTCCTGGCCGGGGTGGGGGCCTTCCTCATGCACACCGTGGTGGGGGGCGCGCTGGTGGCCGCCCTGGCCTCGGGCGGCGCCGCTACGGCGCTCTTCGCTGCCGGTGCGCGCCGGAGGGGGGCGTGGATCGCCGTGCTGGCGGTGGGGGCCCTGGCTGCCTGCGTTCCGTACCTCCTCGCGACGATGCAACCCGGCCAGCGATCCGGGCCGCCGCTTCTGGGCTTTCAACTGCTGCATGTCCTCTCTCTGCCCTTTTCCCTGGCCGGGGTTTCCCTGCTGGCCCTGATCGCGCTGCGCAGACTGTGGCGCATGCGCGCTCCGGCGATGATCCTCTTCCTGGGCATCACGGCGGCCTGCCTCGCCTATGGGGTGTTTGGGCGTCTGCCCGGGCCGAACCAGTACGACAAGCTGACCCTCGTGGCCTTCGTGCCCCTCGCGCTGGCGGGGGGCTTCGGCATACCCTTGCTCTGGGCAGCGATGCGGGCCCGGCCCCGGCGCCGCGCGCTCTTCGTCCTCGGCATGGCGCTCTTCCTCATCCCCGAGAACGCGATTTCGCTCGTGGTCTTCGCGGTGGACTCGAAGGCGCCTGTCCTCTCCGGCCAGGAGGAGGCGCTCTTCGACTGGGCAGGCGAGGAGACCCCGTCGGACGCGGTGTTCATCGACTCCGCGGACCGCGTCGAAATGCTCGTGCGGGGCCCGCGGCGCCAGTACTGGGGGAACTCAGGCTATGCCTATCAGTGGGGCTATCCCGCCGAGGCCATGGAGCGCCGCCGCGCCCTGCGCGACGCGGTGTACGAGGGAACACTGACCGCGGAGCAGCTCGACGACCTGCGCGCGCTCGGCGCGCCGGTCTTCGTCATCGGGCGGGAGAGCGACCACCCGGGGATCGGTGCGCGGCTCCTGGCGCGCCCCGACCGCTTCCGGGCCGTCTTCTCGGAAGGAGATCTCTGGGTGTTCGAGGTCCGCATCCCCGAGGGGCCGCGCTCGTGAACGGCGGGGGAGGCGCCCGATGAGGCGCGGATTGCCGGTGCTGTGGATCCTCCTCGGGCTGGTGCTCGCGACGCGTGCCGCCTTCGTCGTCCGCACCGGGGATCCCTCGCTCGGGGCGGACGCGGGCCACTACGACGACATCGCCAGGAATCTCGCCCAGGGGAACGGGTTCGCGTTCAGCGCAAAGATGCAGTACCCCGGAGAGGTGGACGCGGTGGGATCGCCCCGACCCACGGCGCGCCGCCCGCCGCTCTATCCCTTCGTGCTGGGGGGGATCTATCGGCTGGGGTTGGGGCCCCGGACCATGCTCTGGCTCCAGGTCCTCATGGCGGGCGCCACCGGATGGTGCCTGCACGCTCTCGCGCGGCGGTTGGGGCTGGGGGACCGAGGCGCCCTGCTCGCCCTGGCCGGATACCTCCTGTACCCGCCCTTCGTGACCTATGTGGGCAGGCTTCTGACGGAGACCCTCTTCATTGCGCTCCTGGTCGGGGGGATGCTCTGGCTGGCGAGAGCCCTGGACCGTCGGCGCCTCGCGGACTTCGCGGGGACGGGGCTCCTGCTCGGTCTGGCGACTCTCGCACGGCCCACCACGCTCTTTCTGCCCCTGGCGTTGCTGCCCTTTCTGGTGTGGCCGTGGGCTCGTGCCCCGCGGGGCTGGCTCGTGCTCACCCTGGTCTTCGCGCTGGTCCAGACGCCCTGGGTGCTGCGCAACGCGGCCACCTTCGGGCGTTTCGAGCCCACCTTCACCTCGCGGGGCTACAACCTCTTCATGGGCACCTACCCGCCGACCCGCGGACTCAGCAACCTTCCTGCCGAGCGGCAGCCCCAGGATCTGCTCGCCTCCTTCGGGGGGAAGGACGAGTTCGAGATCAACCGGCTCTACGCAAAGGCGGCCATGCGCAATCTGCGCGAGCATCCCGGCGGCGTGG
>CAZWKH010000133.1:0-7171 GCA_964633885.1 uncultured bacterium
CCGGCAGGCGCTGGAGGGGTGACGGGGCGCGGCCCTCGTCGCTTTCCACCCAGGTGGAAAATCCCACCGCTCGCCACGAGACGGGCGCGCGCGACGGCCGCGCGCGACGGGATCCCGTCGCGGGTCGGCGAGGTTGCGTCGGCCGGCGGCGCGGGAAACCCATCCCTGCCCCATCGCAAGCCCGGCTCGGATCCCGCAACTTCGCGCGCCTCAACGCTCCCCACAAATGTTCCGCGCCGCGCCGCGGGTGACGGGGCTTCGGCATGCCCCCTGCATATTGGGATCCCGTTCGCGTGACCAGGGACGGGTGACGCGGACGAAGCGAACCAACGCCATCAACGCAACCCTCTCGTTGGAGCGCATTCGGGGGACGGGACCCTGTGGTCGGGGAAGCCCTTATCGGACGGGGGGGGCTTCTCCGAGTGGGCACAAACGATGCCGGTGGGAGCCACCGGGTCCGGTCCCCCACCTTTCCTTGCCGGACCGCGTCAAGCGACACCCGGCCTTACGCGATGAGGCGGCACACGCACCCGCGTAGCCGCCCGCTCCCCTACCCCCTCCCGCAGAGCGCCTCGAAGCGCGGATGCCCGTGGAGCGCTTCCAGGTCCGAGTCGTTCTCCATCCATCCCCGCCACAGGTCGCCGTGCACCACGGTCTTGGCCAGGCAATCGATCGCCCGCTCCGGTTTGCCGGTCAGCGCGTAGACGCAGGCGACATTGTAGAGAACCTGGGGCTCCTCGGGGTCGATCCGCAAGGCGCGCTCCGCCCACTCGAGCGCCTCGTCCAGCCTCTCGCCCAGCTGGCACAGCGCGATCGCGCCGAAGTACAGCGCGCGGGTCTGGCCGGGATTCACTTCCAGGTGCTTCTGGGCCAGAGCGACCGTCCTGCGGTAGGCCTCGTCGGACTCCGCCTTCAGGCCGAGCCCCCGCAGCGCGCTGCCCAGCAGCGCCGGCGCCTGGTAGTCCTGCGGATCCGCCTCGCAGGCCCGGCGGAACCAGTACACGGCGTGGTCCTTCTTCCCCTGCGCGTAGAACCCCCGCGCGAAGAAGTAGTAGGCCTCGAAGGAGGCCGGATCGAGGCGGATGGCGGCGCGGAACTCCCGTTCCGCCTCCTCGTGGTTCCTGCGCAGCGACACCGCCACCCCGCGCGCGACATGCGCCTCGGCGAGATCCCCGTCCAATTCCACCGCCCGGCGGCTGGCGCGATCCGCGGCCTCCATGGCCTCTTCGGTCGATTCCCAGAACATGCAGAGGTAGGAGTGGCAGGCGGCGAGCCCCGCGTGGGCTCCGGCGTAGCCGGGATCCACCTCGATGGCCCTCTCGTAGAAGCCCCGGGCGAACTCGATGCTCTTGCGCCGGAACTGCCGGAAGTATTGCCGCCCCTGCAGGCAGAGGTCGTAGGCCTCCACGCTGGCGGTGGGCGCCTTGGCGATGGCCCGGCGCTCCGCCTCGCTCAGGACGACCTTCAGCTTCTCGGTGATGGCCTGGGCGATCTCGCTCTGGATGGCGAAGACATCCTCGATCTCCCTCTCGTAGCGCTCCGCCCAGACCATGCGCCCGCTCTCGGTCTCCACGAGCTGCACCGAGAGGCGCAGGTGGTTGCGCGAGCGCCGCAGCGTCCCTTCCAGGACGAAGTCGGCGTGGAGATCGCGCCCCGCCTGGGCGGCGGAGACGGGCTGATCGCGGTAGGGCCGCACCGAGGACAGCGCCGACACCGAGAGCCCGCCCACCCGGGAGAGCTCGATGATGATGTCCTCGGTGACGCCGTCCCGGAAGTAGATGTCGGTCTTCGCACCACTGAGATTCTGGAAGTAGAGGACGGCCAGGGACGACGCTCCCTTGGGACCTCCTCCGCCCGGCGACCAGGGGGATTCCATGCCTGCCTCACCCAGCCCTCTAAGCCCTGACACATGGGGTCCCAAAAGGATGCCATCATGCGGGAAGCATGAAAACAGGGATTTGACCCGGCCGGACCCATCCTGAAAGAAAAGAGCGGAGCGGGCGCCCAAGGCACCCGCTCCGCTTTCTCTACCCACCGGCCGGTCCGCGCCGCAGCGCGTCCGGGGATCAGAAGGCCGGCGACTCCAGCAGCGCGTCGATCGCCGCGCCCGAGAGCGCCTGCCAGGTGGCGCCGCCCGTCTTCGCCGAGCCCGCAGAGACCCCGGCGACCGCGCGCAGGTCCACCAGCGGGATCTTCGCTCCGTAGGCCTCGTTGAAGGTACGAATCACCTCGTTGGCCAGGATCGCGTGCCCGATGTCCGCCGGATGGACGCCATCCAGGCTGAACACCCCGCCGCTCACGAACTCCTTCGTGTACTCGAGCCCGCCGATCTTGACCCCCTCTGCGGCGATCTCCCGCAGGAGGCGGTTCAGATCCACCACCACGAGCCCGTCTTCCGCTGCGACGGTGGCGATGATCTGGTTATAGGCGATCACGCGCTGGGCGATCACCTCGAGTTCGGCCACGCTCACCACCACCGCGTCCGGCAGGGGGGTGCCCGCCCCACCCAGCGGGATCGGGATCCCGACTCCCTGCTTCATCAGCGAGATCGCCCCGATGGTCACCAGGTCCCCGGGACCGGACGCGGAGGGAAGGGTCAGCGGACCCTCCGGGCCGATGAGCGGCACCAGGTTCCCGTCCACCAGCACGGGCAGGTTCGTCGCGGGGTTCACCACGAAGGGCGGCACCGTGGTCGCGAAGGGGATGCTGGTCACCTCGGGGACATTCATCACCGCCAGCTTGGGCGCGCTCTCCAGGGCCAGCAGATCGCCGACGAGCTGGCGGAACTGCTCCTCGAAGGTGGCGACCGGCGTGGTCGGAGCATCCCGCGTCACCGCTCCCAGCACATCGTTGGACCCCAATTCGACCAGCACGAAGGTGGGCTGGAGCGCCGCCGCTTGCTGCAGCATCGTCCCCTGCCCGCGCAGCACCAGGTCGAAGAAGGGGTTCGCGGAGCCCATGGTCACGGTGTTCAGCGCGTCGCCCAGCAGAGCGCCGGGCACCCCCAGGTTGTTGTAGGCAGCCTGATAGGTCGTGTTCACCGGATTGCCCGTGACCGTGATCGGCGAGATCACCGCCGGCACCAGCGAGGTGAGCTCCAGGGTGCCGCTGCTCCCTGGGTCCCCGTATCCCGGGATCACGAACTCGCCGGTCTGGGCGGCGGAGGCCCCGTGGGAGACGATGTCCTTGCCCAGCTGCCCGGCCAGGAGCGCCGCGTAGGAGCGGAGCTGGCGCGACTCGGCCAGCCCGTTGTTCTGGAAGCCGGCGGAGACGCTCGTACCCAGCACGGCCAGCTTCGTGAAGTCCGCGCTCCCGGTCTCTGCCGGGGGGGCGCTGATCGGATCGATGCTCGCGCAACCGGCGGCGAGGACGACCGCCGCCAGCGCGCAAACCGTGAATGCGAAGAGTCTTCTGCGCATGGCGTTCCTCCTCTAGTACCGGTAGCCCAGGGTCAGGCCGACGATCTCGACATTGTTGGCGTAGATCCCCTCGTACACATCGCGGTTGACGCCCTCGGTATCCCGGTCCGGCATCACGAGGTACAACCCGAACAGGTCCGCGCTGATCTGCCCCCAGGTCTTCCCGATGCCCAGGCTGATGCCGTGGCGGTTGTTGTCGGGCAGGAGCGGGCTCACCGCCTCCGTGGGCTGCGGGGTCTCGTCGTAGTAGTAGCCGAACCGCAGCTGCATGTCCGGCTTGGCCTGCAGCTCGGCCCCGACCCGGAAGAAGAAGGCGTCGTCCCAGTCCTCGGTGAGGTTCTTGCTCAGGGACTCGTCCTCGAACCGCAGGGGCAGGGTCTCGAAGGAAGACCACTGGGTCCACCCGAGGTCCCCCTCCACCGCGAACTTGGGCGTGAGCTGGACGGCCAGGGCGGTCACGAAGACGGCCGGGAAGTCCAGATCGGTGGAGACATCCTGGTCCACGGGGAAGATGGTCTCGAGCTGGGGATCCAGCGCCGATCCCGTGCCGAGGAAGGTGAAGTCCGCATCTCCCTCGTAGGTGATGGCCACCTTGCTCCGGTAGTTCGCGCCGAGGGTCACCTCCGGCGTCACATCCACCTGCAGACCTAAGGTGTAGCCGTAGTCGAGGTCGTTGCTCCCGTTGAGCTCCACGGTGCCCATGTCGAGCACCTCCGGCTCCTCGGCGTTGCCGTAGGCGGGATTGGCCTGCCCGACATGACGGCGCAGCTCGAGGCTCGAGTGCACGGCCATGAGCCCGCCGCCGATCCGCAGCCGCGGCCCCAGGGAGAAGGCGGCGGTCGGGTTGAAGTAGAAGGGCGTGATGGAGGCCTTGGTGGACAGGAACCGCCCGGAGAACACATCCGGGTCGTCCCACTCCGTGGTCAGGCCGAAGGGATTGTAGATGCCAAGCCCGACCACCATCCCGGGGGTCAGGCGATGCGCCCAGTAGAAGTGCGACGGGTAGAAGACGGCGTCGGGCGATGCCTCGTGCACCCCGTATCCGGGGTAGGGCTCCTTCCCCGCGAACTCGCGGGTCACGAAGATGAGGCTCGTCCCCAGCTCGAACTCCCCGTTCTCCAGTTTGGCCAGGCCGGCCGGGTTGTAGTAGATGGCCGACGCGTCGCCCACCCTCGCGGTGTAGGCCCCGGCTGACCCCAGGGCGCGGGCTCCCTGCTCGTAGAGACTGAACCCCGCCCCCCACACGACCGTGGGAAGGATCAGGAAGACTGCCAGCAACAGCGGCAGCCGGTAGCTCCTCGACATCATCCTCTCCTTTTCTGCCCCCGC
The DNA here is from genome assembly GCA_964633885.1 of uncultured bacterium. Lineage (GTDB taxonomy): Bacteria > Eisenbacteria > RBG-16-71-46 > JABDJR01 > JABDJR01 > CAVXKA01. The sequence continues at coordinate 4,749 of CAZWKH010000133.1, forward strand.
CGGCGAGGGCGCACTCGCGCCACCTTCCGTTCCGATCCGGGTGGCGGCGATCCTTCGCTCCCTGTCTCAGGCCCGGGGCGGTTCTCCCCCCGCTGCCTCGGCGTAGAGCGCTTCGATCTGAGCCGCGTACTTCTCGACCACCTTCTTGCGCTTCACCTTAAGGGTCGGCGTCAGCTCGCCCGCCTCCTGCGACAGATCGTGGTCCAGAATGTGGAATTTGCGGATCCGCTCGTAGGGCGCGGCCTCCTGCTGGTGCCTCTCAATGCGCCGGCGCATCAGGTCCATGACCCGCGGGTGGCGGGTCAGCTCCGCGACGGACAGCTCGCCCAGGTTCTTGACGACCCGGTAGCTCTCGATGTTCACGAAGTTGGGCACGATGAGCGCGACGAGGTACGGCCGCCGGTCCCCGATGACCACGGCCTCGGTGATGAACTTGTCCGTCTTGAGGGCGCCCTCGATCGGCTGGGGGGCCACATTCTTGCCCCCGGAGGTGACGATGAGGTCCTTCTTGCGGTCGGTGATGATCAGGAACCCGTCTGCGTCCCAGCGGCCGATGTCCCCTGTGTGCAGCCACCCGCCCTGGAGGGTCTCCGCGGTGGCATCCGGCATGTTGTAGTAGCCCTTCATGATGTTCGGGCCGCGGGCCAGGATCTCCCCGTCCTCTGCGAGGCGGACCTCCACGCCGGGCAGCGGCTTACCCACCGTGCCGGGGCGGATCTCCGTCACCGTGTTGGCCGTGAGCACGGGCGAGCTCTCCGTGAGGCCGTATCCCTCCAGGATGACCAGCCCCGCCGCATAGAAGAACTCGGCGATGTCCTGGGCCAGGGGCGCGCCCCCCGAGATGAAGAAGCGCAGCTTCCCGCCGGTGCGGGCCCGCAGCTTGGAGAAGACGAGGTGGTCCGCGATCCCGAAGCGCAACCGCAGCCAGGGACCCACCGGCTTCTTGGACAGGAGGCGGCGGGCCCTCTCCAGCCCCACCGAGCGCGCCCAGAAGAAGATGCCCTTCTTGATCACGCTCCCGCTGGTGGCGGACTCGAAAATGCGGGCATAGATCTTCTCGTAGAGCCTCGGCACGCTCACCATCACCGTCGGATGCACCTCGGCGAGGTTCTCCGAGACGGTGTCCACCGACTCCGCGTAAGCGATGACGACCCCGGCGTACCACATGCAGTAGTGGCCTGCCATCCGCTCGAGAATGTGGCTCAGGGGAAGGAACGACAGGACCGCGTCGGCCGGGCCCAGGTCGAAGATCTGGAGCCCGGAGAGCACATTGGAGACGATGTTGGCGTGGGTGAGCATCACGCCCTTGGGGGTGCCGGTGGTGCCGCTGGTGTAGATGATCGTGGCGGTGTCGTCCGGCTGGACCGCGTCCGCGCGCCGCCTGTAGAGGTCGGGCTCCGCCTGGTCCAGCGGGCGGCCCTTGGCGCGGAGCCCCTCCAGGCCCATGGCCCCCTCCACCTGCGCCGCGTCGTCGAAAACGATCACCGGGAAGGAGGGGGTCTCCCGGCGGAACCGATCCAGCTTGGCCGCCTGCTGGGGGCCGGAGACGAAGATGGCCCGGGCCCCCGAGTCCTTGAGGATGTACTCGACGGTGTTCTCGGTGAGGGTGGGGTAGATGGGCACCGAGATGAGGCCCGCGCTAAGGATGGCGAGGTCGGCCTCGAACCACTCCAGCCGGGTCTCCGAGAGCACCGCCACCCGTTCGCCGGGAGACAGTCCGAGCGCGACCAGCCCCAGAGCCATCTCCCGCCCGGCATCCGCGAAGGCCGCCGTGGGGACATCCTGGTAGGCGCCGGCCACCTTCCGGCGGAAGGCCGCTCCCCTGTGCTTCTCCATGCCGGCGAAATAGAGGTCGTTGAGGGTCTTGGGCGACATGGGGGGACTCCTCCGGGTAGGCGACCTCGGAATGGCGCGAAAAGTACGAGAGACATAGCACCGGCCAACGGGAGGGTCAAGGGAGGAGGAATAGAGGAAAAGCGAAGGGCCGCACCGGGGATCCGGCACGGCCCTCTCAAAGTCTGCCCCAGGTCAGGCGATAGTTTTTGTCAGCTTGCCAGCTTGGGGAGCGTCGCCGCGTCGCCCTGGCCCAGCATGGCATTGATCCGGTCGACCAGCTTGCGCGGGCTGAAGGGCTTGGTGATGTAGTCGTCGGCGCCCACATCGTAGCCCGTCTGCATGTCCACATTGCGCCCCTTGGCCGAGAGCAGGATCACCGGAATGTGCTTGGTAGCTTCCTCCGACTTGAGGTTCCGGCAGGTCTCGTAACCGTCCATCTTGGGCATCATGATGTCCAGCACGATGAGGTCCGGCTTGCACTCCTGGACCTTGCGCAGGGCCTCCTCGCCGTCGAGGGCCGTGACGACCTCATAGCCTTCCATCCCCAGACTAAAGTCCAGGATGTGCACGATGTAGATCTCGTCGTC
>CAZWKH010000134.1:0-7143 GCA_964633885.1 uncultured bacterium
CCCGCATGCCCTTCATGGGCTTCGTCTTCGAGTACTTCGCGCGCAACGCCATCAGCACCGGCATGCGGCTCTCGGCCCACTCGATCTTCCGGCGGCCCTGGGGGGCCAATCCGATGTCGCGGACCTTGAAGTTGTCGCCGGAGGTGAATCCGTCCACCTGTGGTTTCCCGTTCGTCTTGGCCATGCTGGTCGTCTCTCCCTGGATGCGGCGGTCCGGGCGCGATCGCCCCGCCGCCTACCGCCTGCCGCGGCGGCCGCGCCCCTCGTGGGCGGGCCGTCCGAAGCGGGCCACGAACACTTCGAGCCGGCTCCACCGGCCTCCGTCCGGGGTGGGCACCCGCTCGAACGCCGGCACCGAGAGCCCGGCGTCCACGCACCACCCCGCGATCTGGGCGGGCTCGAATCCCGCCCAGAGATGTCCTTCCTCGTCGAGAAGCCAACGCTCCTCGTGGGTCTCGAAATCCACGATCACGCCACGCCCGCCGGGGCGCAGGACACGCGCCGCCTCGCGCAGCGCCGCTTCCGGGCGGCCGAGGTGGTGCAGGATCATGTTGGCGACGACTCCGTCCACGGAGGCGTCGGGCAGAGGCAACCGCCCCACCTCCGCCCGCAGGAACCGGACCCGCCCGGCGTCGCGGCTCCCCAGGCGCTCGCGCGCGCGCAGAAGCATCGCGCGGCTGCCGTCGACGGCGATCACATCCGCCAGGTACCGGCCGAGCAGCGGCAGGAGCGCCCCGGTCCCGGTGCCCAGATCCAGCACCGTGAGGGACTCGGGAAGGAGCCCCGCCATCGCGAGAGCCCCTGCGCCCAGGCCGAGCGATTCGCTGCGCCCCTCGTTCCACGCCTCCGCCGCGCGGTCGAAGAATTCGCGGCTCTTCTCCTCCCGCCGGCGCAAGGTCTCGGCGAGGCGGCTCCGATCCGCCGAACCCAGATCCGCGCCGCCCAGGGTTCCGCGCACCGCCCGCCAGGTCTCGATCGCCTCGCCCTCGGGGGCGAGGGAGTAGAAGGCCGAAGTTCCCTGCCGGCGGTCCCGCACCAGGTCGGCCTCCCGCAGGATGGCCAGGTGTCCGGAGACCCGGCTCTGGGTCATGCCCAGGATCTCGGTCAGTTCGCCCACCGCCAGCTCCTCCTCGCCCAGAAAGGCGAGAAGCCGCAGGCGCACGGGGTCCGCGAGAGCCTTGAGCCGGGCCACGGCAGGGTTCTGATTCATCGTTGTATCCGCATGTAACGATATTCTAACACGGGTCGGCTGTCCGGGACAAGCGGCCCCGCAACCCCCTGAAAAATCAGGGTTCCGGGCGAGCGGGGCTTTCGCTAGAGTAGGTCGGGCCACCGCTCCGACGGCCGCCGGGGCTCGCGGTTGCGGTGCCCACCGACTTGCCGCGTCCCGCTCGCCCCCATGCGGACGCCGGCCCCCGAACGAGAGGCGAACCCTTGCGCGTACTCGGCGTGATACCGGCGAGGTATGGCTCGACCCGATTTCCCGGGAAGGCCCTGGCGCCCCTCGGTGGGGTCCCCCTCATTGCCCATGTCCTTGCCAACGCCCGGGCGGCGAGGCGGCTCGACCGCATCCTGCTGGCCACCGACGACGAGCGTATCGCCGCGGCGGCGCGGGCGGTGGGCGTGGAAGCGGCGATGACGCCGCCCGAACTTCCTTCGGGCTCCGACCGGGTCGCGCATGTGGCGGCGCGCCTCTCGAGCGAAGGGGAGCGGTTCGACGCCGTGGTGAACATCCAGGGAGACGAGCCCTTCCTGCCCGGCGAGGCCATCGACCGGGCCGTGGATCTGCTGGAGGCCGACCCGGAGGCGGCGATCGCCACCCTGGCCGTGCCCGCGGCGGCCTCGGATCGCGCGAACCCGAACTGGGTGAAGGTGGTGCTGGACGGAACGGGGCGCGCCCTGTATTTCTCGCGGGCGGTGATCCCCTTCCCGCGCGCCGAGGGCCCGCGCGCGCGCTGGCTCCGGCACGCGGGGCTCTACGCCTTTCGCGCGGCGTATCTCGCGCGGTTCGTCGGTCTCCCCCCCAGCGGGCTGGAGGAGACGGAGGGTCTGGAGCAGCTGCGGGCGCTGGAGGACGGTGCCCGGATCGCGGTGGCGGTAGGGGATTGGCCGGTACTCGGGGTCGACGCCCCCGAGGACCTGGCGGAAGCGGAACGGCGGCTGGCCAAGGGGGTGAATCCGTGACCAAGTACGTGTTCGTGACCGGGGGGGTGGTGTCGTCGCTCGGCAAGGGGATCGCCGCGTCCTCCTTGGGGTACCTCCTCAAGACCCGCGGGCTCACCGTGACGCTCCAGAAATGCGACCCCTATCTGAATGTCGATCCGGGCACAATGAGCCCCTATCAGCACGGCGAGGTCTATGTCACCGACGACGGCGCCGAAACGGATCTGGATCTCGGGCATTACGAGCGCTTCATCGACCGCAGCCTGTCCCGGGTGAACAACATCACCGCGGGCCAGATCTACGACGCCATCATCCGGCGTGAGCGCGCCGGCGAATACCTGGGCCGCACCGTGCAGGTCATCCCCCATGTCACCGACGAGATCCGCCGCCGCATCAAGGAAGTGGGGGAAGTGGACGGGGTGGATGTGGCCATCGTGGAGATCGGCGGCACCGTCGGCGACATCGAGAGCCTGCCCTTCCTGGAGGCCATCCGCCAGATGCGGCTGGAGCTGCCGCGCGACGCCACCCTGGTCATGCATCTCACCTATGTGCCGTACATCAAGGCGGCGCGCGAGATGAAGACCAAGCCCACCCAGCACAGCGTGCGGGAGCTGCGCGAGATCGGGATCCAGCCGGACATCCTGGTCTGCCGCACGGAGTGGAGCCTCACGCCGTCCATCCGGGAGAAGCTCGCCCTCTTCTCGAATGTGCACCCGCGGGCGGTGATCGAGGCCCCCGATGTCGAGACCATCTACGAGGTTCCCCTGACCCTCCACGCAGAGAAGCTGGACGAGCTGGTGATGGAGAACCTGAACCTCTCTGCGCCTGAGCCCGACCTCTCCGAGTGGCGGGGCATGGTGGAGAAGACGAAGAAGGCGGCCCACAGCTGCACCGTGGCCGTGGTGGGCAAGTACACCCACCTGCGCGACGCCTACAAGAGCATCATCGAGGCCATCACCCACGCCGGGGTGGCCAACGACGCGAAGGTCCGCGTGCGCTGGGTCGACTCCGAGGAGATCGAGCAGAAGGGCCCGGCGGAGCTGCTCCACGAGGTGGACGGCGTCCTGGTGCCGGGAGGCTTCGGCGACCGCGGCATCGAGGGGAAGGTCGCGGCGGTGCGCTGGGCGCGCGAGCAGGGGGTGCCCTTCTTCGGAATCTGCCTCGGTATGCAGGTGGCCACCATCGAGTTCGCCCGCAGCGTGTGCGGGCTGGAGGGAGCGAACTCGAGCGAGTTCGACCCCGCCTCCCCCCACCCCGTGATCGACCTCATGGTGGAGCAGCGCGAGCAGAAGCAGATGGGAGGCACCATGCGGCTGGGCGCCTACGACTGTCTTCTGGAGCCCGGCTCGGTGGCACGGCACGCCTACGGGGTGGCGGAGGTCCGCGAGCGGCACCGCCACCGCTACGAGTTCAACAACGCCTACCGGGAGGTGTTCAAGAAGAGCGGCATGCGCTTCGCGGGGGTCAACCCCGGGCGCGACCTGGTGGAGGTGATCGAGCTGCCGGAGCATCCCTGGTTCGTGGCCGTCCAGTACCACCCGGAGCTGCGCTCCCGGCCCAACCGGCCGCACCCCCTCTTCCGTGACTGGATCGCCGCCGCCCTGGTCCGTGCGGGGCGGGGGCCGGCGCCGCGCCCGGGCGTCGTGGTGGAGCAGCGGTCGTGAGCGGCGCGGCGGACCCCCGAGGAGGGTGTGGGCGATGAGCGGGGTGTTACCTCCCCGCGATCCGGTGGTCATCGGTTCCGCCCGTTTCGACGGCGGGCGTCTCGGCGTGGTCGCCGGCCCCTGCGTGGTCGAGGATCGCGGGATGCTTCTCGAGGTGGCGGGGGAGCTGCGCCGGATCGTCGGGGAGCTGGGGTTGCCCTTCGTCTTCAAGTGTTCCTACGACAAGGCCAACCGGACCTCGCTCCGCTCCTACCGGGGGCCGGGGGCGGAGGAAGGGCTGGCGGCGCTGGCCGAGGTACGCGAGAGCCTCGGCGTGCCGGTCCTCACCGATGTGCACGCGACAGAGGAGGTCCGCAAGGCGGCCGCAGTGGTGGACGCGCTCCAGATTCCCGCCTTCCTCGGCCGGCAGACCTCGCTCCTGGAGGCGGCGGGCGCAGCGGGACTGCCGGTGAACATCAAGAAGGGCCAGTTCCTGGCACCCGGCGACATGGCCCGGGCGGTGGAGAAGGTGCGCGGGGCGGGGGGTAGGCAGGTCCTGGTGACCGAGCGGGGCGCCTCCTTCGGGTATCACAACCTGGTCGTGGACATGCGCAGCATCGCGATCCTCGCCGAGACCGGCTGCCCGGTGTTCTACGACGCGACCCACAGCCTGCAGCTTCCCGGCGGCGGGGAGCAGACCGGCGGCGAGCGGCGCTTCGCCTCCACGCTGGCCCGCGCGGCCGTCGCGGCCGGTGCGCACGGCGTCTTCTTCGAGACCCATCCCGACCCGGCGAAGGCGCTGAGCGACAGCGCCACCCAGCTTCCCCTCGCCTTGGTCCCCGCGTTTCTGGCCGAGCTCACGCGCGTGTGGGACGCGGTCCATCCGGAAGGAGCCTAGATGACGGCACCACTCGAGGCGCTGGTCCTGGATGTGGACGGCGTGCTGACCGACGGGGGCATCATCCTGGACAGCGGGGGCCGTGAGTCGAAGCGTTTCCATGCGCGCGACGGCGTGGGCATCCGACTGGCCCTCCTTGTGGGATGGCGCGTTCTCTTCCTCACCGCACGCGGCTCCATCCCGGTCAAGAACCGGGCGCAGGAGCTGGGCGCGGAATGGGCGATCGGCATCGGGCGCAAGGAGCTCTTTCTCGAGGAGTGGCTGGAGGGTATGGGCATTCCATGGGAGCGCGCGGCCTTCGTGGGCGACGACCTCCAGGATCTGGCGGTCATGCGGCGCGTGGGATGGCCGATCGCGGTGGCCGATGGGGTGGACGAGGTCAAGGCGGTGGCCAAGCTCATCACGACGCGGCCCGGCGGCCGGGGAGCGGTGCGCGAGGCGGTGGAGTGGCTCCTGGACCGGGCCGGGCTGCGCGAGGAGGCGGTCCGGAGGTTCCTGGCGCAGGAGGACGGGTTCTCTGTGGGGAAGCCCGAGCAGGGCGGACCCCCGCGGCCGGGGTCCAGATCGTGAGCGCGGCCCAAGGCGACAGGTCGCTCGATCCGCTGGCCGTCGGCCGCGAGGTCCTGGGCCGGGAGGTGGAGGCGCTGCGCGGCGTGATGGAACGGCTCGGGCCGGGGTTCGCCGAGGCCGTCGCGCTGCTCGAGGCGGCCAGGGGGCGGGTGATCGTGAGCGGTGTGGGCAAGAGCGGTCTGGTGGGCGCCAAGATCGCGGCGACCCTGACCAGCACCGGTACGCCCTCCTTCTTTCTGCACCCCACCGATGCCCTGCACGGCGACCTGGGGATCGTGGGTGCGCAGGATGTCTTGCTCGTCGTCTCCAAGAGCGGGCGCAGCGCGGAACTGCTCCACCTGCTGCCCTACATGCGGCGCCTCGGCGCGCCCATCGTCGCCATCGTGGAGAGCGCGAAGACCCCCCTTGCCGAGAGCGCGGATGTCGTGATCGAGCTGGGACGGATCGAGGAGGCCTGCTCGCTCGATCTGGTTCCCACCAGCAGCACCACCGCGGCGATGGCGGTGGGCGATGCCTTGGCGGTGGCGCTCTTCCGCCGCCGGGGACTCACCGCGGAGGACTTCGCCTTCGTACATCCGGGCGGGCTCATCGGCCGGCAGGTTGCGCGGCGCGTCCGCGACCTCATGCATGGCGGCGAGAAGCTGCCGCGCATCCCGGAGGCATCCACCCTGCGCGATGCGCTGGTCGAGATCGTGGAGAAGGGACTTGGGGTGACCACGGTCGTGGACGGCGCGGGAAGGCTTCTCGGCATCCTCACCGACGGCGATCTCAAGCGGATCCTGCTGGGGCCGCATGGCGAGGGAGCGTTGCGGCAACCCGTCACGCTGTTCATGACTCATGGTCCACGCTCCATCGACCCGGACGCGTTGGTCGCGGCGGCGGTGCGTCTCATGGAGGAGCGGCGGCCCGGGGCGGTGACGAGCCTCGTGGTCGTGGAGGCAGGAGCGCCGGTGGGCATTCTCCACCTGCATGACTGCCTGCGCGCGGAGTCCGCCCCCTTCACGCCCCTGCGCTGATCCCTCCCGCGATTGGCACGCCGAGCCCATGCGTGCCAGATTCTTTGGCACAGCCGTTGCTTGACCCCCGGGTTCTCCTCTGGTAGCCTCAAGTCTTGCCACGAGTTACCGATATGAACGGCAAGGAGTTGAGACGCTGGGTCCGCCTTCGGGCGGTGGCTTCGCTCCCCCGGCTCCTGGGGATTCTCCCCGAGAGATGGGGGAGGGGTTTCTGTGCCGCCGTGGGACGCGCCGGTCACCTTGCGGTGGGCCGCGACCGGCAGCTCGCGCGGCGCAACCTCCGGCGGGTGCATCCCGACTGGTCCGACGCCAGGATCCGCCGGGAGGCCGGCCGGGTGTTCGAGGAGATCGGGCGCAACGCCTACGACTTCCTGCGTTACCCAGAGCTCTCGGAAGAGCAGCGGGCGCGGCTGGTGGCGATCGAGGGGCGCGAGCACCTCGACGCGGCGCTGGCGGCGGGACGCGGGGCCATTCTCGTGACCGGACATCTGGGAAGCTGGGAAGTGCTGGCGGCGGCACTGGTGCGCGAGGGCTATCCGCTCTGCTCCCTGGCCCGGCCCCTGCGCGAGCGGCGGCTCGACAGGGCTTTGGCGGAACATCGGCAAAGGATGGGCGTGAGGACGATCTCGAGCGAGAGGCTGCCGATCCAGGCGCTCCGCCACCTGCGGCGGGGCGGATTCCTGGGCGTGCTGGCGGATCAACGGATCAGGCGGGGAGGCGTGACGGTGGAGTTCCTGGGCCAGGAGACGCGCATGACGGCCGGCCCGGCGCGCCTCGCGGCGGTCGCCGGCGCGGCGATCGTTCCTCTCGGCATTCACCGCCTCGCCGACGGCACCCACCGCATCACCGTGCT